>CAYFFH010000006.1:0-24394 GCA_964342175.1 uncultured Enterobacteriaceae bacterium
TTTGGTTATGGAGTTGTTAGAACAAATCGCTATTGAACTAGGTCTCGATGCTTGTCTAGCGCGGAAACTTTCCATTGAAACCGCCTATGGCGCTTCGTTGCTCGCACGCCAATCATCGAACACGCCAGGTCAACTTCGAGCGCAAGTGACTTCGCCGGGCGGTACGACAGAAAGCGCATTACAGGTGTTGTCTGATGGCGATTTAGAATCTTTATTTCGCAATGCCTTGAAAGCAGCTCATGAGCGCTCGAGGGCACTCGCTGCCGATAAAGAGCTGAACTTATGACAGGCGGTAGTTATTTCGTTAATGCGAGTATATTCCTAATAGACCTCTTATTTGGCTTATACATCATCGCGATAATGCTCAGATTCATACTTCAGATTGTCCGAGCTGACTTCTACAACCCACTATCACGGGCGATCGTGTCTGTAACGAACCCCGCTCTGCAACCCATGCGAAGATATTTCCCTGCGCTCGGCACAATCGACAGCGCCTCGATATTGTTAATGCTAGGCTTGCAACTATTGAGCAGCTATCTTGTGTTCTTTCTACTCGGCTATAGGCCAGGTTTCTATAGTTTGTTACTTAGTGCAATAGCGGAATTGATCGGCACGGGCATTTATCTATTTATGGCCGCGATATTTATCAAAATTGTGTTCAGTTGGGTCGCGCCTGGCACCTACAGCCCTGTCGTTGGCATTATAGATTCGATTACAGAGCCTTTACTGCGTCCTGCGCGGCGCATTCTGCCCCCCAAGGCCGGCATTGATTTTTCGCCGATGCTTGTCGTCATTGGGCTAATGCTCGGATTGATGCTAATTGTCGCCCCGTTGGGCGACTTGGCCAAAGCGTTACAATAAGAATGCGACTACAGGAGCCCTTCCGTAACCGTCAACAAGTTGCGATGTATCATTCCAGTCATTAGACTTCTAGCCTAAACACATATCGATGCGGTAATACTATGCCCGACTCGATACCTGCCGACAGCGTCGGCGTGGTGTCTCCTACGACCCTCCATTTCGATGAGCCACTGCGGCTGGACTGCGGTGTTACGCTTAACGAATATGATTTGATATACGAGACCTACGGGACGCTAAACGCCGAAAGTAACAACGCTGTACTCATTTGCCACGCGCTTAGCGGAGATCACCACGCTGCCGGCTACAATACGGAGAAGGACTTGAAACCCGGGTGGTGGGATAATTGCATCGGGCCCGGGAAACCGATCGACACCAACGAATACTACGTTGTCTCTTCTAACAATTTGGGCGGGTGCGGCGGCTCTACTGGACCACTGTCTAGCAACCCAACCACTGGGACAGCCTTTGGACCAGACTTTCCGATCGTTACCGTTCGGGATTGGGTCGAAAGTCAAGCCCGGCTCGCCAACGCACTCGGGATTGACCGATGGGCGGCTGTCATGGGGGGAAGCTTAGGCGGCATGCAGGTCCTACAATGGGCTGTCGATTACCCAGAACGGGTTGCAAGCGCCATTATTATTGCAGCAGCGTCTAAACTATCGACGCAAAACATTGCCTTCAATGAGGTGGCCCGCCAAGCGATTCGCTGCGACCCGAGCTTCCATGGTGGACACTATCGATTGCGCAATGTCGTACCGGAACGAGGCCTTATGTTAGCCCGTATGCTTGGCCACATAACCTACTTGTCAGATGACGTCTTACACGCGAAATTTGGTAGAGAATTGCGAGACGGAAAATTTAACTTCGGATACGACGTTGAATTCCAGATAGAAAGTTATTTACGTCACCAAGGCCAAGCATTCGTCCAACGATTCGACGCAAATTCTTATTTACTCATGACAAAAGCACTAGATTATTTCGATCCGGCGGCACATTTCGATAATGATTTGACGAAAACGGTCGCGAACTGCCAAGCTAATTTCCTCGTCATCTCATTCACCAGCGACTGGCGTTTCTCGCCTGAAAAGTCGCGAGAACTCGTGCGTGCTTTGCTCGATTCTGACAAAGACGTTAGCTACATCGATATCGAAACGGAACACGGCCATGATTCGTTTTTAATGGATATTCCCCTTTATCACAACGTGCTCCGCAGCTATTTTGCTCGCACTTTACGGGAACAACAATACTGATGAGATTGCGTGCGGACCAAGCACTCATAGCAGAATGGATTCGCCCTAGAAGCAGAATCCTTGATCTCGGCTGCGGCGATGGTCGGCTCCTCGCCGCTCTTCAACGGGAACACGGTGCAAGCGGCTATGGGGTCGAAATCGATCCGGAGAACATCATTAAATGTATTGCTAATGGAATCAATGTCGTACAGTCTAACTTGGATGAAGGCTTAGCCGATTTTGACGACAATTCTTTCGACTACGTCGTCATGACGCAAACGATTCAAGCAGTGCGCTATCCCCAACGCCTTCTACACGAGATGCTGCGTATTGGTCGTGAAGGGATAGTTACATTTCCCAATATGGGTCATTGGAAATGTCGGTTTCAGTTAGCTTTTGGGAAAATGCCAATCACGCGTCATTTGCCCAACGACTGGCACAACACCCCAAACATACATATTTGTACGATTGAAGATTTTGAAGATATGTGTGACACGGAAAACATCGAAGTCCTTCAACAAACTGCCGTCGACTCCGAGCATCGTGCAGGGTTAGCGATGCGCATATTACCGAACCTACTAGGTGAGATTGCCATGTACCGATTTCGCCGCAGTTTAGAGCCTCCGAGATAAATTACCTTTCTTCACTAGGGTAAACGCTCGTAGCTAGTTTGCTATATTTGCAATACGTAAAATCACGCGTAACGACAACTATGCCAGCCATAAAGACATTTAACCTCATTGCTTTTTTCGCCGGCTGCCTTTTCGTTGGGGTCGTTTTCGCGGAGCGCTACGAAAGCTTTGGTGACTATCAAATCCATTACAATGCTTTCACGACTGATTTAATCGAACCTAGCGTTGCACGCGCCTACAATATAACTCGAAGTAAAAACCGTGCCTTAGTAAACATAGCGGTTTTGAGGCGGACTAAGGGGATTCCTCTACAACCTGTAAGAGCAACGGTGACAGTTGAGGCAGTGAACCTCAATGCGCAGCTGCGGAGGATAGAAATTCGCGAGCTTAACGACCGGGGCGCAATCTACTATATTGGAGAACTTCCGGTCGGCTATAACGAAACTTTGAATTTCAAGCTTGAGGTAACCCCAGAAGGTGAGAGCACAACCCACAACCTGACTTTTAAGCAAGAGTTTTATGCCGGTTAAGGGCCGTCTGTCTAACGACGTTCGATAACTCGCTCGATTCAGGTGAAATCGTGAAAATCCAGCTCATAGTCGATTGTTAGAGGAGCGTGGTCGGAAAATCTTTTGCGCTTGTATATCGAAGCACCCTTAATCTTTTCTGCGACCTTGGGAGTTACGACTTGATAATCGAGCCGCCACCCTACGTTTTTATCCCATGATTTACCACGGTTGGACCACCAAGTGTATTGGTCAGATTCCTCGTTTACCACTCTAAAACCGTCTACGTAACCAGCGCTGCCAAACAATTCGTCCATCCACGCTCGTTCGCGGGGTAGGAAACCTGAATTTTTTTGGTTAGATCGCCAATTTCTAAGATCGATCTCCTTATGCGCAATGTTCCAATCCCCACAGATAACGTACTCCCGACGACCCTTTCGTTGTTTTCTCAACAACGGCATGTAGCAGTCAAGAAAATCGAACTTGACCTCTTGCCGCACCTCGCCTGAAGATCCCGATGGCAGATATATTGAAGCCACACTCAGGTTTCCAAAGTCGAGCTGCAGGTAACGTCCTTCACAATCGAACTTATCATTCCCCATACCATACCTAGCAACATCAGGCTCCTGTCGCGAGAAGACCGCAACTCCGCTATAACCCGGTTTTACTGCGTCCATAAAATAGGTATGCCAGCCTCGCGGCGACTTTATAGCCGTATCTAGCACCCCGATCTGGGCCTTAGTTTCCTGCAGGCAGATGATGTCAGCACGTTGCCGGCCGATCCATTGATACAAACCTTTGCCATAAGCAGACCGAATGCCGTTACAATTTAGGGAAATAATTCTCATAGTAGATTTTACAAATCGAGAGTTAAATTGTGGCAGCTCAAATTCTGAGCTTAACATTTGGAGTGTATCGCAATAGTATAGCGCGTCGCATGAACGCAGATGATACTCTGCTTAGGCCTTGTTTTTAAAATGCGCGACTACAAAAAACACTTTATCGATTTTGCGCTGCGCCATAAGGTACTTCGCTTTGGGAAATTCGAACTCAAATCGGGCCGGCTAAGCCCATATTTTTTTAATACTGGGTTTTTTAATTCTGGCGCTGCTCTAGCGCGCCTTGCAGATTTCTACGCTAGCGCAATTGTAGCGAGTGAAATCGACTTCGATCTTATTTTCGGCCCCGCTTACAAAGGGATCCCGCTGGGGGCTGCGATCTCTATAGCTTTTTCCAACAAATACAATCGAGATATTCCATATGCATTCAACCGAAAGGAGGTAAAAGACCATGGCGAAGGCGGTCACACATTTGGAGCGGCTCTTAAGGGGCGGGTACTCATCGTAGATGATGTGATTTCGGCAGGAACGTCTGTCGGTGAGTCTCTAGTCATCATTGAAAACGAGAATGCAGTGCCCGCTGGAGTTATGATTTCACTGGACCGGCAGGAGCGCGGATCAGGAAAGGTTTCGGCTATTGATGACGTAACCCGGCGCTATAGGATACCGGTCTATAGCATTGTGACACTGGATGATATCGTCGAATTTTTAGCGGACGCAGGCAACTGGAAAAGTGAAATCGATGCAATTAAAGATTATCGATCACAATATGGCGGATGATCCAGGTTTCGCTCATGCGCGCACGATGGAGATGTCTTCTTAGATAGTGTTAGCTAACCTAAAACCAAGTGCTGCAAAGCTGACATGGAGATGTCCCGGCGTAGAACTGCTCGAGATCACCGGCATTTACCTAATAAGCCGCCTATAAAAGCTGCCTCAGGCGGCAAAAGTTATTAAGCTGAACACGGCAAATCACCCGTGGAGACTGCGGCTAAAGGTGCCGAGTCGAACCTGATTTTGATCTGGGACGGCCTGTTAGCTTCCACATTATCGGAAAACAGACAGGGCACGATTCACCACGTGCCTCAGATCAGTCAATCGACATGCTGATAGAATGCAACCTGGGACAAGAAGCGCCATTGGTCTTCCCAATGCTGGCTAGGTATGACTCTAAATTCCGTGCGCACAAACTGCGCTATCCGTCCACAGATTACTGCCATGAATAAATTTGCCAAGGGTACGACCTCAGCCCGCGATTTTTGAGACCCCGTGGTCGCCGCCCAATGTCGGAGTAGTTCACTAAACTGGGTCTCAAGCCGGGCAAAAATTTGCCGGGCTCGGTGACGCAACCGCTCGTTCTCGCCGAGCAAAATATCACCCATTAATAAACGCGCTATTCCCGGATTACGCTCAGCAAACTTAAGGACCGCTGTACCAATCTGGTAGCAACGTACTTCGACATCCTGCTGTTCTTCAAGAATTCGGCCAACTATCCCAAACACCGATTCCTCCGAAAACTCGATCAGAGCTTCAAACATCTTAGCTTTGCTCGAAAAATGACGGTAGAGTGCCGCTTCTGATACACCCACCGCTTTCGCTAGACCAGCAGTCGTAATTCGTGATCCCGGATTGGATTCCAGCTCCAATGCTAGAACTTCCAAGATCTGCTGCCTACGGTTTGACTTCCCGTTGTTCAATAAGGGTTCCGATTCCAGAGTCTGTGAATAGTTCTAACAATACAGAGTGCTGAACGCGCCCATCTATTATGTGAGCCCGACCTACCCCAGTCTTCACAGCTGATAACGCTGCTTTTATCTTAGGCAACATACCTTCGAGAATCGTACCGTCATCAATTAGCTCACGCACCCGGTTCGCATCGAGGCCCGTCAATAGTTCACCGGATTTCGCCAAAAGTCCCGCGGTATTTGTTAGCAGTACCAGTTTTTCAGCTAACATCGCTTCGGCAACCTTCCCGGCGACAAGATCGGCATTAATATTATATGAAGACCCGTCATCACCAAGGCCGATGGGTGCGATCACCGGGATGAACTCCCCGAAAGCAAGGTAGTCTAGGACTTTCTTATTTATCTTTGTAACTTCGCCAACGTAGCCAAGATCAACCTTTGCGGCGACATTAATGGTTTTAGTGTCACGGGGTAATAGAAATTTTTTTGCGTGAATGAGTGGTCCGTCTTTACCGCTTAAACCGATCGCTTTACCTCCATGTGTATTAATTAAGCTTACGATTTCCTTGTTGATTAAGCCCCCAAGAATCATTTCGACAACGTCCATTGTCTCAGAGTCGGTTACACGCAGACCATCTACAAATTCCGATTTTTTTCCTATCTTCGATAAATACTCGCCTATTTGCGGCCCACCTCCATGTACAACGATCGGATGGATTCCAACGAGTTTCATGAGTACGACGTCGCGAGCAAAACTACTTTTGAGGGCAGCATCGATCATAGCATTGCCGCCATATTTAATAACGACGCATTTATCTTGGTAGCGCTGGATGTACGGTAGAGCTTCCGTTAATACGTGCGCAATATTTAACGCTTTGTCTGAATCCATGGTAATCGCAGTCAGCTGTGCCAAGGGTGTCCGATTGTTAATCAGCTTCGAGTATAAAGCTACTCGGTAAATTTAAGTTTCCAAAACAGTTTAAAACGGAAGATCCAACTTCCTGTCGATCTTTGTTAGCAATTCTCTAAATCGGGTCTTGATTTTATCGAGGGCGGCTATATCGTTCCCCTCGAAGCGTAACACTAGACAAGGGGTCGTATTTGACGGCCTGATAAGTCCCCAACAATCCGAGAAGTCGACGCGTAAGCCATCTATGGTGGTTATCAATCCATCTCCGAAGCTTGCTGCCGCTAACACGTTTTCCATAAATTCCGCATGCTCTTGTTCAGGCATCTCGAGGCGTAACTCGGAGGTTGAAACCCTGTCCGGTAGAGTTCCAAAAACCTCGTCCAGACTACCACTTGCAATCGATAAAATCTCTAATAGTCGAGCAGCTGCATACAACGCGTCGTCAAACCCATACCAGCGTTCTTTGAAAAAAATGTGTCCACTCATTTCACCTGCAAGCAAAGCGCCTGTGTCCTTCATCTTTTTTTTAATTAACGAATGACCCGTCTGCGCCATAATTGGCTGGCCACCGTGTTTTTTAATCGCGTCGCGTAATACCCCTGAACACTTCACATCATAGATAATTTTTGCTCCAGGATTACGGGAAAGTACATCCCGTGCGAACAAAATCATTTGCCGGTCCGGCCAAATGATTTTACCTTCTCCATCAACCACGCCTAGTCGATCGCCGTCGCCATCGAAAGCTAAACCAAGATCTGCATCTTCGTCCCGAACCGCTCCTATCAGATCCTGAAGGTTTTCTGGTTGGCTTGGATCCGGATGGTGATTGGGGAAATTCCCGTCGACGTCGCAATATAATTCGACAACTTCGTGACCAATCGCGCGCAAAATTTGTGGCGCCACAACCCCCGGAACACTGTTCCCACAGTCAACCACTACTTTAAAGGAGTTGCCTAAAGGAGGCGGAATTTCTTCGACGACCTGCCTGATGTACTCTGGAACTACCTCGGTAGATTGAATAACCCCTTCACCCGTCGTGTAGTCCTGGGTTTCCACCCGCGCACGAATTTTTTGGATCGCATCACCAGACAGCGTTTCGCCGTCTAGCACGATTTTTAAACCATTATACTCTGGTGGATTATGACTCCCGGTAATCATCACCCCACTATTTGTATTGAGGTAATGGGTCGCAAAATACAACACCGGAGTCGGAGTCGACCCGATATCAAAAACATCGCAACCTGAATCACGTAAGCCTTTAGCCAGGGCATCTCGAAGTTCCCGACTAGAATTTCGCCCGTCACGCGCAGTAATGACGCTCCGCTGTCCGCGTGCTGCAGCCTCTGTTCCAATTGCCCGCCCGATTTCGTACACGCCTTTAAGCGTGAGCGTCTCGCCAACAACGCCCCGGATATCATAATTCCGGAAAATTGATGGCTCGATTTTTGCACCCACTTGGACAGGAGGCATTTCGACTACTTCAATATCCTCAGGCCGAGTACCGTGTGTGATTTTAGCCGTCTGCAACCGTAACATCCTCCGAATCCGCTCTCTCTCTTGGCCTACTACGCCCCGTTACAACCTCCCTTCCATCAGAACTTTTAGCTGTGGACTCGAATTCGACAGGTCCGGGGCCGAACACGCCCGGGAGTATTTGTTCTAGGTCGGGATGTGCACCCTCGAGGATAGATCTGATTGCCCCCTGATAGATCACTGCACTCGACATCACCAATTCGTTACGACGGTTTGTGAAAAACACGACAAAAAAAACAACCCCCAGCAATGCTATCACCACCATCGCCGTTCTACCTACGCCGAGCCCTGCTTTCGTTTCTAGATCCGAGCCCCACGAACGATATGAGACCACCCATTTTGTGCCGTCTATCTCGCTGATAACTGCCGGGAAGTCTCCATTTACCGTACCTGACTTCGCCACTATCAGAGGCGCGGACTTCGGAACCGATTGACGCACTTCTACTTTGCCAGTGGTGGGGGCCCTGCGGACGATGGCCGTTTTAATCTCGTCGGAATTCAAGCTGAGATGCAGGAACCCCACTATTGCTCCTCTCAATGGCACCCGCTGAATCATCACAAGATGTTCGTTATCTGTACCGCTTAAGTGCAATTCGACACCGATATCCTTGTCGCTCTCGGCAGCACGATGCAACATGTCAACTGAGGCGAAGGTCAACGGTGGCTTTGAATCCAGATCTACTTGAATTGCGCCGCGCGGTAACAATCGCAACAGTGCGGCTGTCGGAATAGTCGATTGTTCGGCAAGTGCCGCTTTAGCGCGGGTTACCTTATCCGCACTAAGCGCCGAGACAATGGACGGCTTCTGCGCCAACTCTTTGAGCTTGGCCCTATGCGGCTCCAACTCGGCACTGAGTTGACGAGCTAAATCCTCTACAATCTTTTGGTTGGCAACGACTTGTTCTTGGTGCCTCGCAACCCCCATTCGTTGACGGAACTCAAAAACACCATAGACAAGCAGGGTGGCTATGAGCACACAAACACCAATAAATACGACTTTGCGTTTCGGTCGCGTGGTTGGTAAATCTCGAGTTGAGGGTGGTTTAATCATCGCACTGCGTCAGCAAAATTACGTGCGCGGTCTGAGAAAATATTTCAAGTTCGTCAAGCGTCCGGTCGGTAACGTTTAGCGATTAGACTAATTAACTGCCTTGCGATCAAATCTTTTGGCGCTTTCGCCAGAAGCTGCTCGCCCCCATCCCAAAGCACATGTAGTTCATTTTCAACACTTTCAAATCCGAGCC
This sequence comes from uncultured Enterobacteriaceae bacterium, assembly GCA_964342175.1. Lineage (GTDB taxonomy): Bacteria > Pseudomonadota > Gammaproteobacteria > UBA11873. The sequence goes on from CAYFFH010000006.1 coordinate 9,440, forward strand.
CTGCGCCACCGACCTCGTTGGCCGCTATCATGTCGAGCGATTTTGTTTCGAGTTTCGCACGCGCGTTGAAAACAAGATTCTCGGTTTCCGCAGCAAATCCAACCGTAAACGGAGGTGTGGGTCTCGCTGTGACGTGACTCAGTATATCTACTGTGGGCGTTAGAGTCAGACTCAAATCCCGGGCTTTTTTCTTTCGCTTCTCCAGACTCGGGGCCTCGCAGTGGTAGTCTGCGACAGCTGCGCAGGCGATAAAGATGTCAATCTCGTCGATAGTTTCTTCCACTGCATTGAACATCTGAGCTGCAGACTCTACATCCTTAGTCTGAACGCCTGCAGGCGGACTAAGAGAGACCGGGCCACTGATGAGGGTGACCTCCGCGCCGGCTTCCAATGCAGCCTGGGCAATCGCGTAGCCCATTTTTCCTGAACTTCGATTGCTTAAAAAACGCACTGGATCGATCACCTCTCGGGTCGGTCCGGCCGTTACCATAATGCGTTGCCCGGCCAGGCTCGCGGAAGAAAACAATGCACTTACCGCCTCTACAATCGCCTCCGGTTCTGCCATTCTTCCCGGCCCTGTCTCCCCGCAGGCTTGTACCCCCGAATCCGGCCCAACTGAGAGGATCCCACGCTCCCCTAGAACCAAGGCATTTTCCTGCGTTGCTTGGTTCTGCCACATTTGTTGATTCATGGCGGGCGCCAGCAGTAACGGCGCGGCGCTCGCCAAGCATACAGTGGTCGCGAGATCGTCCGCCACTCCATAGCGTAAGCGCGCCATAAAATCGGCTGTTGCAGGAGCAACGAGGACGGCATCACCCCAGCGCGCAATTTCGATATGTCCCATTGCGGCCTCTGCATTAGCATCAAGAAAGTTGCGGTATACGGGTTCACCAGAGAGAGCTTGAAAACTTAACTCGCCGATAAATCTAGTAGCCGCATCAGTCATCACAACACGAACCGCAGCGCCCCCCGACCGGAGGCGCCGCACTACTTCCAGGGCTTTATATGAAGCAATCCCTCCGGTTACGATAAGCACGATGTGTTTGTTGTGTAAGTTACTCATATCCGTAATGATTGCCAATCTGGGTTTTAAAACCCACCATGTATTTAGCTCGGTGCTCCTTGATACTAAATGTCGTGTCGTTGCATAACGCGTGAATGACAGGCTCTTGAAGCTTCACGCCACAGCGGCAGTTTTTAAAAATAACCTCACCGGAGTATGCGAACCGAGCACTACGGGCACCACCTTAACGGGAACTATGGATCTGAACGTTGTGAAGATCTTAGACTATCTAGTCGTAGCCGCCAAACCTCTGCTGATCTAGCTACGAAAGGGTGGTTTTTTGCTAACTTGGCCTGAGGAACTAAAACCGCTAGAATTGCGCGCCCTAGGCACAAGTGTGGAACTAAGATGTCTCGTGTTTGTCAAGTCACTGGTAAAAGACCCGTCGCCGGCAACAATGTGTCACACGCACATAACAAAACTCGCCGACGCTTTTTACCGAACCTTCAAACCCACAGGTTCTGGGTAGAAAGCGAAAACCGCTGGGTCAAACTCCGTATCAGCAAGAAAGGCTTGCGCATTATTGACAAGCGCGGTATCGATACTGTCCTAACCGAGATACGAGCAAACGGAACTAAAGTCTAAAGGACTTAATAATGTTGGAAAAAATTAAACTTGTATCTTCCGCTGGTACAGGGCACTACTACACCACAGCTAAGAACAAGCGCACACATCCTGAAAAGATGGAGCGCAACAAATACGATCCCGTTATTCGTAAACACGTGTTATACAAAGAGGATAAAATCAAATAACGGCCTGGTGGCTGCTTGACGAATACTACCTATCAATCTCGTAGATTTTATTACGCGTGCGCTACCGAATACCGCTTTATCGAAATTGCAAAATCTCCTAGTGCCGCGATCCCTGTTGCCTCGGCTCTCCAACACCATTCTTGGAGCTGCAATAGCAGACGTTCCGGCGTCGCGGTTCGTTCGGAAAATATCTGTTGAAGTTGTTGGCGAAATTCATATACCTCGGCTAGAGCAGCGCTCTGTTGAAGACAGAACTTAAGCCGGGTCCGTTGTTTTTCATCCATCTGACATTCCTCCCGCACAAGCAAAGAGCATGTTGACTTAAGTAATTTGCGTGTGGCCACGCCAGCGTTTTTTATTTCTTCCCGGTGAACCTGCTTTATTACGTGTTTCGTATAATCCGCCATGACGTAGAAGCGACTACTAATTACAGCGCTTAAAGTGTCCAAATCAATCATCGCTTTCGCACTGTCGTAATACCGTACAGGCGCTAGTTTCTTTACTTCCGCAAGCCGCATCGCTGCCAGCCCTCGGATGTAGAACCAACCAACATCAAACTCCCATGCTTTACTCGAAAAACGCGCGGAGCTCTCAAACGCGTGATGGTTATTGTGCAGCTCCTCTCCCCCTATAAGGACCCCCCAGGGGAAGAAATTAGTGGAAGCATCAGCAGTTTCGAAATTCCTATACCCCCTGCAATGGCCTAGACCATTCACAATACCGGCAGCAAAAATAGGTATCCAAGCCATCTGTACTGCCCAGATAGTTAAGCCAATCGGACCAAACAAACTGATATCTATTGCCAGCATAGTGAAAATGCCAACGCGATCATGGGCAGCGAATACTTTACGTTCGAGCCAATCTTTCGGGGCCCCCTTACCATAGGTTTCAATAGTTTCGGAATCATGACCTGCCTCCCGATAGAGCTCAGCACCCTCCATCAAAATTTTTGCCAAACCAAATATCTTTGGGCTGTGCGGGTCTCCTTCACGATCGACGAAAGCGTGATGCTTCCGATGAATAGCAATCCATTCCTTTGTGGTCATTCCAGTGGTTAACCACAGCCAAATTCTAAAGAAAAATGCCGGCAAAAAATGAAGATCAATTGAACTATGCGCTTGGTGCCGATGCAAGTAAATTGTGACAGAGGCAATAGTGATATGAGTCAGGACTAAGGCGACCAGAACGTAGCCCCACCAAGGGAGCTCTATTATTCCGTGATACATGATAGGCGCGTACTCCCGATTAATGCGTGAAACATGGAGACCTCCTATCTTCTCCAATTTAGGTCGAATTTAAAACCCGATTCTCCCCTTGGCAAGGGTGGACCGGTCGCGAATAATGTCACCCTATGGCAGAGAAAACCTTGCTTTTCGCACAAAATCTAACTCGCTACTACCATGGTCGACAGGTACTTTACGGCATCGATCTGGCCTTGTATAAGGGCGAGATAATGGGGTTTCTTGGTCCGAACGGCGCCGGCAAAACTACTACGATGAATATACTTAGAGGCGTCCTGACACCTCACCGAGGAAGCGTAAGTATATGTGGCCATGACATGAGACAACAGCCGCTGAAGGCGAAACGCCAACTAGGCTATTTGCCAGAGGTGCCGCCTTTACACTTAGATGCAACCGTTGACGAGTACCTCTTAGAACTAAAAGATTGGCATAAAGCGATTATCGGCTTCGGATTCCTTTTCACACTCCCAACCGCTTTCGTTTTAAATGGCTTTTTCCTGTGGTGGCGGAGACGGCGTGCCTGAGCTCCCCGAGGTCGAAACAACTCGACGCGGTATCTCACCGTTGCTTGAAGGACGTCGCGTCTCTACTGTCAACATCCGGAACCCAAATCTACGTCAGCCAATACAGACTGGATTACCGCAAAGGCTTGCCGGGCAAAAATTGCAGGTTGTTGAACGAAGGGCGAAATATTTATTATTTCGTTTTGACGTCGGCACACTCATTGTTCACCTAGGAATGTCTGGAAGCCTCCGCATCACGGAACCAATGACTAGGTTTAAAAAACATGACCACGTTGAATTCGTTTTTGATTCTGCTTTTTGCCTCCGGCTACACGATCCCAGACGATTTGGCTTGGTCCTATGGACCGAAGAACCGCCCAAGCGTCATCCGTTACTTCGACATCTGGGACCTGAACCGTGGGATGAGCGGTTTAATGGTGACTATTTGCATAACGCAGCGCGACGTCGAAGGGCGGCAGTTAAGAATTTTATTATGAATAACCGTATCGTCGTGGGGGTTGGCAACATCTATGCGAGTGAAGCGCTTCACCGCGCCAAGGTACACCCCAACCGTGCCGCAGGGCGGATCAGTAACCTACGATATAACGCGATAGTTCTAGCCGTGCAAGAAGTGCTGAAAGAGGCGATTGACCTCGGCGGAACGACTTTACGCGATTTCGTTCAGAGCGATGGTGAACCTGGCTATTTTCGTGTTCAGCTGCGGGTATACGGACGCCAAGGAGAACCTTGTACTTGTGCAAACGGGGTCATCCGTCAAGTTGCGATAGGCCAACGCTCAAGCTTTTACTGCCCGCGCTGTCAACGCTAATGAGCAGCTGAAACGTCGAATACATCTGCCGAACCTTCGCCTCGCGGGTCACTCGCGGCAGATACTTCACGTTCTGCCTGGCGCCACAAGATAGCATGCATATTGCCATAATTGCGGCTGTTTTCCTTTAATTGGTGCCCTCGTTGCCTAAGATCGAGTTGCTCATCACTAGTAAGACCACCGCGTTCGAACTGAACCTCGTCAGGGAGATATTGATGGTGATAGCGCTTAGCCCTGACCCACGATTCGGGCTTGTTCCCGGACGCAAAGTCTAAAATACCGATCATCACCATGCTGATTATGCGGCTTCCCCCTGGCGTTCCTAAAATGCCGACTCGGTTTTTTGTCTCTAAAAACGTTGGGGTCATACTTGATAGTGGCCGCTTGCCTGGCGCAATTGCATTTGCGTCAACACCGACTAGTCCATAAGCGTTGGGTGTCATCGGACTGGCTGAAAAATCGTCCATTTCATTGTTGAGCAAAACCCCGGTGCCCTCTGGAACGAACACCGCGCCGAACGGATAATTTATACTCAAGGTCGCTGCAACCCGGTTACCTTGTGTATCCAGCACAGAAAAGTGGGTCGTGTCTTCTCCCTTACTGACACCAATAGGCCTCAAAGCCATGCTCGGTTTTGCGTGATCGGTTGATATATCTTCCGCCAGGAACTTGGCGTAATCCAAACTGAGCAGGCGGGCAAGCGGTATATCCACATGATCCGGATCACCGAGGTACTCGGCACGATCTCTATAGGCGCGACGCATAGCCTCAATAACGATATGCCGTCGAGTATTCGGGGTCATTGCCCCTAGATCAAATTGTGAAAGGATATTGAAGGCCTCAGCCATCACCACCCCACCGGAAGAAGGAGGTGGCGCAGTAACAATGCGGATGCCGCCATAGTTGATGATTACAGGTTCGCGTTCTACCACTTCATAATCATTTAGATCTTTTTTAGTCCAAATCCCGCCGTGTTTCCGCACGCTTGCAACCAAACGATTGCCTATTTGCCCGCTATAAAAACCTGCCGCGCCGTACTCAGCCAACAAACGGAGGGTGTTTGCTAGATCCGGTTGCCTGATAACCTCGCCCAGCTCAGCGTTATTATCATCACCTAAGAAAATTGCCGCTGTAGAGGGATATACCTCCATAGCACTCTGGCGGAAACGGGCCATCCGATGGTATCGTGCCTTGACGATAAATCCATTTGTCGCAAGCCGGATTGCTGGTTCAAGACTCTCTTTAAGCGACAATCGCCCGTAATGGTCGGCCAGATGCACGAGCCCGGCTGGTGTCCCTGGAATGCCGGAAGAAAGTGGCCCATTAAGTGAACGTTCGCGGACAAACTCGCGGCGCTCATCGAGGTACATATCATCGGTGGCCGCGGCTGGCGCCTTCTCCCTTGCGTCGATCATAGTCTCGTGACCATCTATTGCCCGATGAAGCAAAAAAAATCCGCCACCGCCAATCCCCGAGCTGTAGGGTTCGACGACTGCTAGAGCCGCGGCGACTGCTATCGCCGCGTCAAAGGCGTTTCCTCCTGCCTCCAAGATTTCGCGCCCTGCTGAGGTGGCTGCTGGATGAGCCGAAGCTACCGCCGCTTGCGGTGGTAGCGGAACCGAACCCGGAACCATCGCTGCCGCTACTGGAATGTTTAGGGAAACAAGCAGCGTAAAAAGCTGTCTGGTGGATAGTAGACTCACCTACTTATGAACCTTTGCTCTGTAGTTGACGGTATTTCTCAAGCAATTGTTCGGTCGACTCCTGACATTCCGGATCTAATGGAATGCAATCGACTGGGCACACCTCGACGCATTGCGGAGTATCGAAATGACCGACACATTCTGTGCAACGCTCCGGGTCAATAACATAGTAATCAGCGCCCTCGGCAATGGCCTCGTTTGGACACTCCGGTTCGCAGACGTCACAGTTTATACATTGTTCAGTTATTAGTAACGCCATGACCTTAGGAACAACACCGGGCTAGTCGATATCAATTTAATCTCTTCTTCGTACCTAAGCGTGCCTTCAATGCCTCACTAACAACAGGGTGTACAAATTCTTTTACATCGCCTCCAAGTGCTGAGATCTCTCGAATCAATGACGATGAAATAAATAAGAATTGTTCTGAGGGTGTTAGGAAGACCGTATCGATTTCCGGATTTAGGCGCCGATTCATTCCGGCCAACTGAAATTCGAACTCAAAATCCGATACCGCACGTAATCCTCGCAGGACAGCACAAGCTTTTTGTGTCTCGGCAAATTCCACCATTAGCCCGTCGAAACGAGCGACCGTGACATTTGAAAAGGAATCCAAAACTGTTTCGGCAAGCGCTACTCGTTCATCCGCCGAGAAAGCTGTGGATTTCGAAGTGCTGCCGGCGATTGCGACGATGACTCGGTCAAAAATACACGCCGCGCGGGCGACGATATCTATATGGCCATTTGTGATCGGGTCGAACGTGCCCGGATATATGGCAATTTTATCCACTTACTTACTCCGATTATTGTTGTCCTAAATCTTTATTTGGTTTCAGTACTTGTCGGTCCGCTGGATAGGACGCCAAATTATTAAATTCCAGCAACGCATACTGCGTGTGGACCGTTCGTCCGTGACGGATCAGATGCCACGGTTCTCCATTGAGGCGTAATATAGGGGTTTTCTCTGCTTCGAGGTACACCCACGCACGGTGTTTCAACCAACCGTTCGGTAACTCCCCAAGGGATGCTTCGATGAATCCGCGCCCGAAGGGTGGATCCAAGAATACTATATCGTACTCTACACGTTTCGTGCCGCGTAACCATTCCAGCGCCCCTCTTTCAAGGATAGTAGCGTTGTTCTTCGCCCCCAACATCTCGACATGGCTCTGGAGAGTGTCGATCACCTTCCGGTCGATATCCAAGAAGGTAGTATGCTGCCCGCCGCGCGATAATGCTTCGAACCCTAGTGCTCCGGTACCCGCGTAAAGATCAAGACTGGTTGCGCCATCAAGACGAGGTGAAAGCCAATTGAATAAAGTTTCGCGCACGCGATCAGAGCTAGGTCGTACCCCATGTTGCCCAACAACCGACAACTTGCGACCACGCCATTTGCCCCCAATGATTCTTATCTGTCCTTTCTTTTTACCTGGATCTTGTGTGTGCTTTTTCGTCTTCATGTTTTAGGTGTTGCTCTTACGACGGACAGTGATTAATGTTTCTTTTAATCGACGCGCCCAACAACAACTAGCACCATCTTTTCTGGATTCAAATGGCGTTGAAAGGCTGAACGTACGTCGTCTACGGATACCGCGGCAACGCGGTGCGGAAACGTTGTTAAGTAATCGAGCGGCAATCGATAGAAGCCGATCATCGATAAATATTCGAGTACTTTAGAATTACTGGCGATCCGCAACGGAAACCCTCCTATTAGATTCTTCTTTGCCGCCCTAACGGCATTTGATGTTGGCCCATCGGCAACAAAATTATTGATTTCCTCACGCAACACCGAGATCGCTTCATTAACTTGAGAGTAATCTGTTTGCAAAGACGCAATAAACGGCCCGATTTCCATCATGGGCGTGAAGTAACTGTTGACACTGTATGATAAACCGCGTTTTTCGCGAATTTCATCGAATAAAATCGAGACAAGACCGCCCCCGCCTAGGATGTGGTTTCCTACCAATAAAGGAAAATAATCTGGGTGACCACGTTTGATACCTGGCTGACCAAATTTTATATGGCTTTGAATTGAGGGGAACTCAACGTACTTGATCGAGGCCTCTGGCAACATCTCGACCGCCGGAAGTGGCGACGCTGATTCGCCGCCATTAATACCTTTACTCAGCCTGCTCGCGATGTCCGTCGCTCGCCCGAGAGTGACGGAACCCACAATCGCTATCGTAGCATTTTTAGCAACATAATAGTGTTTATAAAAACTTTTTATATCATCATGAGTAAATTCTTTAACCGATTCCTTGGTACCTAACATCGAAGTCCCATACGGATGAGTGTCGTATATCGCTTTGTAGAACGTTTTACTTGCGATTGCGGACGGCGATTGTTGTTCCCGCTTAATACCAATCAGAGTGTTAGCTTTGCGCCGCTGTATGGCATCGGCGTCGAAGCGCGGCTCACTCAACACTGACTCCATTAACGCAAGCGCCGGAGTCGAATACTTTTCTTCCACTAGCGTCCGCAGAGATATCCAGGCCATATCACGCCTTGCGCCTGTCGAAAACAGAGCGCCGGTATCCGCCACACGCTCGTTAAACGCGTTCGCGTCTAAACCGCCTGCGCCTTCATCTAATAGGCTGTTTACTAACTGCGCTAACCCAGGCTTCGTGCCATCGCGCGAGCTTCCCGCATCAAAAACAAAACGCACATCCAAAATGGGAATTTCAGGAGCCTCGACAAAATACACTCGAGCACCATTGTCAGTTAGCCAGTGGTGAATTTCTGGCGTAGCTTGGACAGCACAGCTCAGGTAGAAAGGCGCTGACAAGAATATTCTCAACAGAAAGCTTTTCATTTTCCTACTTCTCCACGCCTGGCAAAAGCTTTGCAACGGTCAAAGCTTCCGGCACTAGGTACTTAATAGCCACGGCCTGGATTTGATTTGGTGTAATGGCGGAGAGCTTCTCGACGTAGTCATCGTTTAAACGCCAATCTAAGCCTACCGACACTAGAGTCCCGATAATCAGCCCTTGGTAAAACATTGAGTCTCTCTGATAAACCCGTTCCGCAACGACTTGGGTCTTTATACGCTCAAGTTCTGCCGAGGTCGGAGGTTCTCTTTGCAATCTCTCGATCTGTTCGATGATCGCGGCTTCGAGCTCTTCTAAGCTGTGCTCTGCACTAGGCGCCGCACTGAAACTAAACAGCGACGGCAACCTCGATACGGAAGAGTAGTTAGCATTAACGGTCGCGGCAATTTTTGTTTCACGGACAAGCTCGCGCGGCAGGCGAGCGCTAGGTCCGCCGCTGAGGGTTCCGGAGAGCGCATCAAGCGCGTAGATTTCCCACTCGTCGACTTCACTGTTTTTTGCAAGAGCGCTGTTCAGCGTAGGCACTTTGTAGGCCATGTAGAGCTGTGGAACCCGTGTTTTGTCGCTCGTTACATTAACCGTTTTGGTGCCGTATTGTTCGACCTCCGGCCGGCTTTTTGGCGGTCGTGGTGATTGCGGTGAGAGCGGCCCAAAATGTTTTTTAGCTAGTGCAAATACTCTATCTGGAATAACATCACCGACCACGACCACGGTCGCGTTGTCCGGCGCGTACCAACGCCTATACCAAGTTCGTAGATCATCTACTTGCATGCTTTGAAGATCAGCGGCCCAACCGATTACTGGCTGCCGATAGGGGCTCGTTTGAAAAGCGACTGACCGCGCGGTTTCACCCAGTAGCGCCAGAGGATTATCGTCAGTGCGTAGTCGCCGCTCCTCGAGCACGACTCTAATTTCGTTTTTAAACTCAACGTCGGATAGCAATAAGTTTAGCATCCGATCAGCCTCTAACTCGAAGCTTAACTCCAAATTATCAGCCGACCACGTTTGGAAATAAGCAGTGTAATCGGAACTCGTAAATGCATTTTCTTCTCCGCCTTGTTCTGCAACAATTTCCGAAAACTTTCCTGGCGGGATTGTTTCTGTGCCCTTAAACATCATATGTTCTAGCGCGTGGGAGACCCCCGTAATGCCGTCGTATTCAAAGCTCGATCCTACGCGGTACCATACTTGGACCACAGCCACGGGTGCTCGGTGGTCTTCTTGAACAACTAGTTTGAGTCCATTGGATAGAAAATACTCATGGGTGCGGTCGGCTGCCTGCACCAAAGTGAATGAAAACAGAATGCATATAGCAAACAAGCCGGCGATTTGGCGCAAGGTTAATCTCCAAAGTAGCAAAAATAGGCCCACAGAAAAACGACGGCCGAAACAGCATGACCCTACCGATGGCACGATTCAACGGGGGTGGTAGGATATCCGATAACAACACTGCAAAACACCATTACTCTTCTGGCTCTGGCCGCGGAAATTTTATTGTTAATGTTCAATCGTCTTACGAAAGGTATAGCCCGGACCCGAAACAACCTTTTGGAAGGGTTAAAGTCCGTTCTTCGTCACAAGACCACTATCGACGCCGCTACCATCGATACGCTGGAGTCATCGTTGCTCATCGCCGATTGCGGGATCGAAGCTACGAAACAAATTGTTGATGGAGTTAAATCGCGCGACGCTTCAGCTCCAGATGATCTAATAAAATCGGTAGTCTGCGAGATGACCGACTTTCTGAAACCATGCGAAAGCCCTTTAATAACTCTAACTGAAACTTCGCAGCCATTTGTCATCTTGATAGTTGGCGTAAATGGTGCTGGCAAGACGACAACTATTGCGAAAATTGGCCGTCGTTTAAAAGAGGCTGGATTAAACGTTATGTTTGCCGCCGGCGACACCTTTCGGGCAGCTGCAGTCGACCAACTCACTGAGTGGGGAGAGCGCCTAGACATCCCTGTCATTACCCAAGCCCCCGGCGCCGACCCAGCCTCCGTAATCTTCGATGCCTGTTCTGCTGCTTCCGCTCGTGGGGTGGACGTGCTCATAGCAGATACCGCTGGTCGATTACATACTCAAACAAACCTAATGGCCGAGTTGGAGAAAGTTAAACGCGTCATAAAGAAATTCGATGTCACCGCGCCTCACGAAACGATGTTGATCGTAGATGCAACCATGGGTCAGAATGCCCTCACCCAGGCGAGGTTGTTTAATGAACGAATTAAATTGGATTCGATTACGTTAACCAAACTAGACGGCACAGCTAAAGGCGGAATTTTATTTGCTTTAGCCACTAACCTTGGCCTACCAATCCGTTTTATTGGGATCGGCGAGGCTTACGATGATCTGCAGACCTTCGTTGCACGTGAGTTCGCGGAAGCTGTTTTAGCCGATACGCCAATTACTACAAAAACAACCTCTCGTTGATCCCGTTTGATCCCTTACATACAACTGACGAGTCTGGAGAGGACGCACTAAAAAACGTTCCATTGGCCATCTAAGCAGAGGTTTTTTACCCTGGCATTTGGGCGCCGTCAAAGGCCCCTCATTCTACCTCATCGCTCAGATAGCTACGGTTTTCGACATGATACTCGGTGTTCGCATTTTGTTTATCGCAGAAAATACGATCTAGGTCGGAATCCATGGCCGTCGCGGCGAAATTACGAAGCTCTGAGGAGCAACGGACACTTTTGCAAAAAGCCTTTTCTCTAAAACGGGCGGCCCAGAGCTTATTCGGTGGAAAAGCCGCGGTTGGGACCATAGCAGGCGACGCCTTATTATTTCGTGGCCCCTCGGAGCCGCTGGCCACCCGCGGTGATACTCCAACGCAACCAATTGATACCTAAGGTGTGTTCGTCTGCACGGCTCCGATCTAAGGTTCCACTTTAGCCCTAGTTGATATGTATTGAAGGATAGGAATCTTTAGTTTGTTAGCACTCTAGCTTTAGGAGTGCTAAAATGTGCGCGGACTGGATAGTATTAGGAAAAAAGGACATGAGTACTGCACTGGACGTTCAGATGCCACTCCCCACCGGCTCACTTGAGGCTTATATAACAGCCGTGAATTCCGTGCCGATATTAAGCTTGGAAAAGGAGAAGGCTCTGGCAACGTCATTCCGTGAAACCGGAGACATTGATGCTGCGCGTCAATTGGTGTTATCTCACTTAAGGTTTGTCGTCCGTGTTGCTCGAGGATATTCCGGTTACGGACTTCAGTTAGGTGACTTGATACAAGAAGGGAACATTGGGCTTATGAAGGCCGTGAAGCGATTCGATCCGACCATCGGGGTGCGTTTGGTCTCATTTGCCGTACATTGGGTACGAGCAGAAATGCATGAATACATCTTACGCAACTGGCGCATTGTCAAGGTCGCTACAACCAAATCACAACGGAAGTTGTTTTTTAACCTTCGCAGCTCAAAGAAGCGGCTTGGGTGGCTGAATAACGAAGAGGTTATTGCCGTCGCGAAGGATCTTAAGGTCGCCCCGAAAGAGGTGTTGCTGATGGAAGAACGACTCAGCGCACACGACACTGCATTCGACTCGAACCCCGCAGATGACGATGACCAGGCCCCGCCAGCCGCATATTATTCGGATATGCGATTTGAACCGTCACAGCAGCTAGAATCACTTGAAACGGATCAGACAAATAAGGAACAACTTTTAACGGCGCTCAAAGAACTTGATGACCGTAGTCGAGATATTGTGACTCAGCGTTGGTTGTGTGCCCCAAAGAAAACACTCAAAGAACTAGCCAAAAAGTATCAAATTTCCGCCGAACGGATTCGGCAAATCGAGAAGAATGCTTTCGTCTCGATACGCAATGGGATGTCTAGCACATTGCAATTGGCTAACGAACCGTAAAACTAATCCAGTTGATTCGTGGCGCGCCTAAGCATAGAAGCTAAATAGATTAGGAGAAAAAGCGCGAAATAATATTCTTGCGGCTCACTAAAGCGCAACTCTAACGGCAACTGTTCGATCCCGAAAAGAGATTTTAAGCGTTCTGGCAATCGAATTAGGATAGCGAGGGCTGCGCTGGGTAACACCTCGATTGTCGGCCAGAACCAGTAACTATCGCGTCCTGGTAGTGTCGTCGGACGACGCAACAGCGGCCACACCACGCCACCAATAAGGACCCAAAATTCAAGCAGCATTCTTGGTTTTTGATCGAACCAGCTACTAATGTTGTGAAGGTTGGTTTCTTCTTGATCGTTTACCTCTTCAAGATATGCAGGGGTGCTCCATCCGAACAGGTGTTGTCCCCAAGAAAGCTCCTCTCCAGCGAAATAGACACAACCAAGGGATACCAATAAAACCCATATGCGGATTCGCCGTGTTGGTAGCAGCGCCGCGCGTCGGAGCAAGACGAAGCCGACTATTGCACCCGCAATCGACACCACAGGGGTCGCTAACTCTATTAACCCAAGCTCCCCATCTATCCACACATTATAAAAAGTTGGGGCCAAAATTTTGAGCGGCACAATAATTAAGAGTAGTAATGGCGGGAACCACAACCAAAGCCATCTCGGCAGTCCTTGGTCATACGAGTTGCCGGGAACGACCACTACAAGCAATCTGGTGGTTAAATGAAGCGACTGATCGAGGGAAAATAATGATCGAGGAAAAGAGCCACGAACAATAACAGTAAATAGACTATCGAATAGCTAAATGCACGTTTAGCCAGATCGTCACGATGATCTATCATCATGCGAATGGCATAGTATAGAAAGCCGGCATCGAGCAGTAACGCAGCCGTTAAATAAACTGGGCCGCACATATAGGTGGCAAAAGGTAAAATCGTAACCACTGTTAAGACTATGGTGTAGAGCAAAATCTGCACGCGGGTATAGTCGACACCGTGAGTAATTGGCAACATTGGAACCGAAGCTTTTGCATATTCCTCTCGGCGATAGATCGCAAGAGCCCAAAAGTGCGGCGGTGTCCAGGCAAAGATGATGAGAAACAATAATAACGAGTTAGGGTCGACGCTTCCGGTTACAGCGGTCCATCCCAACACTGGAGGTGCCGCGCCAGCAGCACCTCCAATGACGATGTTTTGCGGAGTCGCGTGCTTTAGGTACATCGTGTAGACGACCGCATAGCCGATAAGCGAGGCAAATGTGAGAAGTGCTGTCAGCACGTTAACAAAGGCTACCAATAGATACATCGCCAAAATGCCGATGAGTAATGCGAATATTAGGGCGTGCGTGCGGCTCAGCTCCCCTTGGGGCAGCGGCCGATCTTGGGTGCGCGCCATTAGCGCATCAATTCGATATTCCGCTACGTGATTTATCGCCGCGGCCGAACCTGCTGCTAAGGCTATGCCTAGCGTACCAAAAATAAAGATATCGATTGGGACAGCTCCTGGCGTCGACAGAAGCATACCGACAATCGCGGTAAATACGATCAACGACACGACCCTAGGCTTGCACAATTCCAGATATTCGCGCCAGGTTGGTATTGTTCGGGCAGGTACGGAAACGTCGCTCATCAGTTGATTATCTTGTGGGGGGGAAATTATTTAGTCCCGTCCGAAATCAGTAAACCACGGTGCCTAATGTATCGAGGCAATTCACCAAGGGTATGAACTCGGGTAAATTCTAGTTAGACCATCGTCACTATGATCTGAGCGCCCAGATTATACACTATGTTTTGTTCCACTCTAGTAGGCTCAACTAAAATCCCTATTGGTGTCGCTTAGGGCCAGAGCCGGGTCACCCCAGGTCTTAAACCCTCCCTTACGGCATCGTTGTCTATCGGATTGTGTCGGTCGGTCACGCCTAGTAATGGGGCCGGGATACGTTTCCTCAGGACATCGATGGAGTCAGCTTGGAAAGCGTAACCGGGGTCGATGATGTTCGCTACCCAACCTAGAAAATTAATGTTGTCGCCCAGAATCGATTCGGCAGTCAACAAGGCATGGCTAATACAACCTAACCGGATTCCACATACCAGGATGACTGGTAATTTTAAGTGGCGCACTAAATCGACAGTTTGGATCGAATCGCTCAACGGAACTCGCCAACCGCCGA
>CAYFFH010000007.1:0-24200 GCA_964342175.1 uncultured Enterobacteriaceae bacterium
TGAGCATCGATCGCATAAGGCGATGCGGTCGACACCTTCATGCCATCCATCACCGGTGTCGCGCATGCGGGCAAGGGCTTCGGCGCGCGCTCAACTTCGACCAAGCACATGCGACAATTTGCGGCAATGCTAAGGTGTTTGTGGTAACAAAATCTGGGTATATATATCCCAGCCGCATCTGTCGCCTCTATCAACATCGACCCCTTACGCGCTGGAATGAGATTGCCATCAACTTCGATTGTTAAAACTTCTTCGTTCATTTCTTCGCTACGCTGTGACTGAATTTGTGGTGGCGCTCACCATACTAGTCCCAGTTTCTATATAGTGTTCAAATTCTGGTCGAAAGTTCTTTATAAAACTCCGTACCGGCATCGCCGCGGCATCACCAAGTGCACAAATCGTTCGTCCCTCAATTTTGGATGCGACATCGTCGAGCTTATCGAGATCCTGATGCGAACCTTGACCTTGCACAATGCGACTTAACATACGATAAAGCCAACCAGTACCTTCGCGACAAGGCGTACACTGACCGCATGATTCCGCATAGTAGAAACGTGAGATTCGACGCAAAACCTGAACCATATCTGCCGTGTCATCCATTACGATAACGGCACCCGAGCCAAGCATCGATCCGGCGGCCGATATAGAGTCATAATCCATATTGACGGCCAACGCAGTTTTAGCTGTAAGCACTGGCACTGAAGATCCACCGGGAATCAAAGCCTTAAATTCACGGCCGTCGCGGATCCCGCCAGCAAGCTCTAATAGATCTTTGAACGGTGTACCCATAGGTATCTCAAAATTCCCAGGTTTGTTGACATGTCCGCTAACAGAGAAAACTTTAGTACCGCCATTGTTTTCCTTGCCAAGTGCAGCGAACCACTCAGGGCCATTACGCAAAATCGTAGGCACCGAAGCCAAGGACTCCGTATTATTTATGGTCGTTGGCTTACCGTACAGCCCGTAACCAGCCGGGAACGGAGGTTTGAACCTGGGCAATCCTTTTTTTCCTTCCAAGGATTCTAGTAGAGCAGTTTCTTCTCCGCAGATATACGCACCGGCACCAAGATGGTTATATAGGTTTACCTCCACTCCAGAACCCAAAATATCGTGCCCGAGATACCCTAGCTCATAGGCCTTTTTAAGTGCCGTCTCGAATCGCATGCACGGTTCATCCATAAACTCCCCGCGCATATAGTTATAGCCGACGCTTGCACCGATTGCGTAAGCCGCAATTGCGAGACCCTCAACTAGTGCGTGCGGATTAAAACGCAAAATATCGCGGTCTTTACACGTCCCTGGTTCGCTTTCGTCAGAATTACACACAATGTACTTTTGTATTTCGGTATTTTGGGGCATAAAACTCCACTTAACCCCTGCCGGGAAGCCCGCCCCGCCGCGTCCGCGTAGGCCAGATACTTTGATTTGCTCAATAATTTCAGAAGGTGGGATCCTTTTACGCAGAATCTTTTCCCAAATCGCATATCCGCCTATTTTCTTGTATGTCTCAAAAGACCACGGGTTATCATATTTGAGCGTTTCAAAGCACGTTAAATTGAGTTCTATGTCACTCATTTTAATTTCCCCAAGATTTCGTCGACCTTCCGAGGCGTCAAATTTTCATGGTAAACATGATCGACCATCATCATCGGGGCGCCGCAACAAGCTGCGAGACATTCCTCTTCGAGCTTCAAATAGATTCGACCATCGCGAGTGGACTCACCGATCTTAATACCCAAGGCCTGCTGAACATGGTCAACTATTTCATCGCTGCCCCGTAACATGCACGACACGTTGGTACAGATTGATACACTGTGCCGCCCGACGGGTTTGGTCTCAAACATCGAATAAAAACTAGCGACCTCATACACAGCAATACGCGGCATTTTTAGATAGTCGGCTACCGCGTCCATCAACTCCTGAGTCAAAAATCCTTGATTGTCATGTTGGGCTTCGTGTAAGGCAGTAAGTACGGCCGATTGCTTTTGTTCTCCTGGGTACTTTTCTAACGCTGCGTCGATAACATCGCACGCATGCGCCGATAAATTTTTAGTTTGCGCAGTCATTGATATCTCGCTAGCGATCAATCTCGCCAAAGACGACGTCCATCGTGCCAATCATGGCGACCACATCCGCCAACATATGGCCTTTTACCATCTCGTCCATTGCCGCGAGGTGTGCAAATCCGGCGGCACGCGCCTTTAATCGATAGGGTTTATTCGCGCCGTCAGACACGAGATATATACCGAACTCACCTTTTGGATGTTCAACCGCTGCGTAGACTTCTCCCGCGGGTACACAGTACCCTTCCGTGAAAAGCTTGAAGTGATGAATCAGTGACTCCATGTCGCCTTTCATTTCTTCCCGCTTCGGTGGGGTCAGTTTGTGGTCATCGAGCATTACTGGACCCGGATTATCGCGCAACCAGTCAACACATTGCTGGAGAATTCGCGCCGACTGCCGCATCTCCTCAATGCGGACTAAGTAACGATCGTAACAGTCACCGTTGACACCTACTGGGATGTCGAAGTCTAGTTCCGAATAGACTTCGTAAGGTTGTTTCTTCCGTAGATCCCATTCAACTCCAGACCCGCGCAGCATTGGTCCGGTAAATCCCAATGCGATAGCACGGTCTGGATCCACGATACCAATATCAACCGTGCGCTGCTTCCAGATTCGGTTGTCGGTAAGCAATGTCTCATACTCGTCCACACAACTAGGAAAGCGTTTTACAAACGCGTCAATGAAGTCGAGCAAGCTACCTCGCCGGTCAGCATTGAGCTTACCGACTTCATGTTCGTTATGCCATTTTGAACTTGAGTACTGCGGCATTTGAGCAGGTAGATCTCGATAAACGCCGCCGGGCCGATAATAGGTTGCATGCATTCTTGTACCGGACACTGCCTCATAACAATCCATTAAGTCTTCGCGCTCCCGAAAACAATAAAGGAACACCGTCATCGCGCCAATATCAAGACCGTGGGCTCCTAGCCACATCAGATGATTAAGAATCCGAGTAATTTCATCGAACATGACCCGAACGTATTGCGCGCGCAATGGTGGCGCGACGCCGAGCAGTTTTTCTATCGCTAGCACGTACGCATGTTCGTTACACATCATCGATACGTAGTCGAGCCGATCCATATAGCCAATGCTTTGATTGAACGGTTTATGCTCGGCCAGCTTCTCCGTACCGCGATGCAGGAGCCCGATGTGCGGATCCGCTCGTTCGATCACTTCACCATCCATTTCGAGCACTAACCGCAATACCCCGTGTGCAGCCGGGTGTTGCGGGCCAAAATTCATGGTCATATTGCGAATTTCAGGCATCGGTTCCAGTACCATCTGCAGTTTTAACGACTTGCATATCCTCACGGGTCACTTTCGGTACGAGCACCCGGTTCTCTATCGAAACCGGCTGGTAAATCACTCGGTTCTTATCCAGGTCGTACCGGACTTCTACATGACCTTCTAGCGGGAAATCCTTTCGGAAAGGATGACCAATAAACCCATAGTCGGTCAAAATTCTGCGCAGATCTGGATGTGAATTGAATAAGATTCCAAAAAGGTCGAACGCTTCTCGTTCATACCAATCTGCGGAGGGCCAAACATCAACAACGGAGTCAATACGAGGTGCATCATCGTCTAAATAGGCTTTTAATCTAAGTCTGGAATTATGCCGTATCGATAACAGCTGGTAGACGACGGCAAATCTTGCAGGGATATCTTTTGGAAGCGCT
This sequence comes from uncultured Enterobacteriaceae bacterium, assembly GCA_964342175.1. Classification (GTDB taxonomy): domain Bacteria; phylum Pseudomonadota; class Gammaproteobacteria; genus UBA11873. Next base: position 3,741 of record CAYFFH010000007.1, read on the forward strand.
GGTTCTGTCCGGCGGACACCGCGGCTAAATCCGGAGTCGGTAGCGGAGTGTGTCTGCCAGTCCGCGTGCCCGTAAGATAGGTAGTCGATCCCAGAAAGATCTGAAAGTTGACTAAATTGGAGTTTTTCATCATCGCGAAGGCGCACCCCAACCGTCACTATATCCTCAGCACGAACCACAGCTGTCAATTCGCCGCGATCAACGGCTTGAGAGATGATCGCGTCTCCAAACCGCTCTGAAATTATCGCGGCAATATTTTCGACCTTTTGGCCCTTCATTAGATAGCGTCGTTCTTTTAACGATTAATTGTATGGCTTCGCTTGATCTTTTTCTGTAGTTGCAAGATGCCAAACAACAGTGCCTCAGCAGTTGGGGGGCACCCAGGAACATAAATATCAACCGGGATTATACGATCGCACCCTCGCGTAACAGCGTAAGAATAATGGTAATATCCACCGCCGTTCGCACAAGAGCCCATTGAAATTACCCACTTTGGCTCAGCCATCTGGTCATACACCTTACGTAGCGCGGGTGCCATCTTGTTGACCAGGGTACCTGCAACAATCATAACGTCCGATTGGCGCGGGCTTGGTCGGAAAACCACACCAAATCTGTCAAGATCATACCGCGAGGCGCCCGCGTGCATCATCTCAACCGCGCAACAGGCCAGACCAAACGTCATCGGCCACATCGAGCCGGTCCGTGCCCAATTGATTACTGTGTCAACCGTCGTAGTGACGAACCCTTGCTCGGCCATAGGTCCTACTCCCATTCGAGGGCTCCCTTTTTCCACTCATAGATAAAACCCACCACCAATAACCCGAGAAACAGAATCATTGCGGTATACCCAAAAAAGCCAATTTGATCCAATACCACCGCCCACGGAAACAAAAATGCAATTTCTAAATCAAAAATAATGAAGAGTATCGCGATTAAATAATAGCGTACGTCGAATTTCATGCGGGCGTCTTCGAATGCCTCAAAGCCACACTCGTAAGGCGAGGATTTCTCGGTCGTGGGTTGGCGAATATTAAGCACCGTCCCGACACCATAACTTGCAACTAATGAAGCGGCCCCGATCGCTATCGCGACGAATACAAAAACTAAGATCGGGAGATATAACTCTAGCAATGTGATATTTCCTTTTAGCGCCGATGTCTAACTCGACTTTTGGGATCCATTGTACCTTTTAACTCCGCAATGTCGGGCTAAGATCATACTTGGTGTTCGCATATATTATCTTCCCGATGGTGCCGATGGCCGGAGTCGAACCGGCACGCCTTGCGGCACTGCCCCCTCAAGACAGCGTGTCTACCAATTCCACCACATCGGCTATTTAGAATCGCATCGGTCGTTGGGAATAGTACGTCACGGGACGGACTCGTATGATACGCAATACGAGGTTTCCCTGCCAGGCTTACTCCGGAATCATCGGCAGATCATCAGTTACCGTCCCGGCCGGCAATCCAGGCAAATCAATATTCGGGGCGTCAACCACTGGTGCCGAAACCTCTGTCTGCTCAAGGATACTCTTTGGCGTGATAGTTTGACCGGAAAGGTAGGCTAGGAAAAAGCTATTAGCAAAAAACACTAAAGCCAGCACCCCCGTGGTCCTTGTCAAAAACGACGCCGATCCGCGAGATCCAAATACAGTCGAGGACGCGCCACTACCAAATGCTGCACCGGCGGTAGCACCCGCGCCCTGTTGCAACAGTATGATCGCGATAAGTGCGAGACCTAAAGAAATATGAAGTACCAAGAGTATTGTTTGCATCTGAAATCTCCGTGTGGCCTCCGTCGGTGCGCCTTAGCTAGGTTGAGTAGATCCACAAATGAGTAAAAAGTCATCGGCTTTAAGCGATGCCCCACCGATCAGACCCCCATCTATATCGGTCATTCGAAAAAGATTTGCGGCATTATCAGGCTTCACGCTACCGCCGTACAGTATACGTATAGTATCGGAGGTGCTCTGATCGACGGATGCTATCGATGAGCGAATGAAACTATGGACCTCTTGGGCCTGTTTTGGTGTCGCGGTCTCACCGGTGCCTATAGCCCACACCGGTTCGTAGGCAATAACCGATTGTCGCAAAACGTCGACGCCAGGGGGCTCCATAAATGGCCGTAATTGTTCCCCAACGACAGCCCTAGTCGTCCCATTTTTTCGATCTTCCAACACTTCACCGACGCAAATTATCGGTGTCATCCCAGCAGCCAACGCCATTGCAGCTTTTGCCGCAACCATATCATTCGTTTCGTCAAATATGTGTCGGCGCTCTGAATGCCCGACGATCACGAATTTACATCCAACTTCTACCAGCGTTGAGGCGGCTGTTTCACCCGTATAGGCTCCCTCAGAAAACTCGGAAACTGTTTGGGCGCCGAGCGCCACTTCGCTGCCACCGATCTCACTACCTACTACGCCGAGCAATACATGCGGTGGACAAATTGCAATGTCTATGCTTTTGAAGTTACAGCCAGCGTCAGCAACCGTCTTTGCGAGGTCGATCGCGAACGCGATTGAACCGTGCATTTTCCAATTACCGACAACTAGCATGCGACGACGCATATCCCAAACACTCCTTGATTCGAAGCTGCAAAACCGGCATCAAAGCTTAGCTGGCGTGACGGCCGATATCAATGCACAGATGACAGCCTGAACGGGCCGGGCTTCAACTCCGAGTTGGCTTGATCACAGCATCGTGTCTTTCACTGGTAGTATCAATTGCGAGCAATTACAGATCTGCATTTATTTTCTTATACGCGACCATGCTGCCTTCTAGCTTGCACCAACATCTTTAAAGTTGACCAACCGATAGAGGTCATCCAACATTATGCCGTTGACTTCAAAATGGTCACCAGCTCTCAGATCCCGAGGTAGCATGACGTTGCCGAATCGAGATCTGATCAGACGGCTAACCTGCAATCTTTGTGATTCCCACATTCGCCGGACCTCACGATTGCGTCCTTGACGAATTACGCAATAATACCAGCGGTTCGCGCCAAGACCATTACCTCGCACGATATCGTCGAATGCGCAGATTTCACCGTCCACCTCCACCCCTGCTCCCAGTCGCGCCAATGTCCTGGTCCCAACCTCCCCAAAAATACGGGCTGCATACTCACGATCAATTTGAAATCGCGGATGCATCAGCCGATGGGCGAGATCACCATTGTTGGTAAACAGCAGTAGACCACTTGTGTTGATATCCAGCCGTCCAATACCGATCCAGCGAACACCATCTCTCGTCGGCAGCAACGCGTCCACTGTCGGCCGCCCTTCGGGATCGTTCGCCGTGCAAATCACCCCCACTGGCTTATTCAACGCAATAACTCGGGTTCGCACACTTCTCTTAGGAAGTCGGACGGCCTTACCGTCAAGCGCTACGCGATCACTATTGACGACCAGAGTACCAAGCTTAACCGGATGTCCATTAACCGATACTCTTCCTGCAGCAATCCATTTTTCAATTTCACGTCGTGATCCATAACCAGCTTGAGCGAGCACTTTCTGCAGCCGCTCACCACCTATCCGCTTAGTCTTCATCGCTTATCACTTAGGCTCGCCAAGTAAAAGCCTTGCGGAAATGTCCACGTTGCAGATCAACCGTCCCCCAGCGCCGGAATGGTTGATCTATCACGACTCATTTCATCGCTTGGATCGGCAGCGCTCCCAACATCGTGGTTCGCTTGATCGTTCTCTTGCTCTGGCTCCACAACCGTCGTCGCCTTGGTAAGTGAATCAGCGTCATTGTGAGTATCAGCAAATAAGTCGGTATTGAGACCATCGATGTCCGTTAATTCTGCAAGGCTGGGTAACTCGGACAGCGAGTGTAAATTAAAATAATCGAGAAATTGTTTGGTCGTCGCATAGATGGCAGGCTTCCCAGGTACGTCGCGATGACCGACAACCCGCGCCCATTCACGTTCGATTAACGTGCGCACAATATTCGTGCTAACCGCGACGCCACGGATCTTTTCGATTTCACCCCGCGTTATGGGTTGACGATAGGCAATAATTGCCAAGGTTTCTAGCAATGCCCTCGAATAACGCGGGCGCTTTTCGTCCCAGAGTCGACTGATCCAACTCGCTACTTCCTTCCGAGCCTGAAAACGATAACCACTGCCCACATGTACCAATTCAATACCACTGTGACAGTAATCGTTTTCAAGTTCTTCTAGCACGGTACGTAATTTTTCACGGGTAGGCGCCTGTTTACCGTCGTCGCTAAACAATTGATACAAACGATCAAAGCTGACTGGAGACGCAGCAACCATCAGCGCTGCCTCCAAAATTTGTTTTATCTTTTCGGTTTGCATCGTTTTCGTCACTCAACTCACGTCAGGCAACGCGCTTGACATAGATAGGGCCACAATCATCGTTTTGCACCATCTCGATGAAAGATTCTTTCAGCAATTCCAGTATCGCAATCAGTGTTACGACGACCCCAGCTCTACCTTCGGCCGGCGTGAATAAATTATGAAATGGAGTAAACGCGCTTGCACGAACGAGCTCCATGACCATAGCCATGCGCTCACGAACCGACAGAGTCTCACGCTGCACGTGATGCTCTGCAAACATCTCCGCGCGCCCTAAGACATCACGAAAGGCGTCCAGCAAAGAATCTAATGACACCTCTGGTGGATTTTGCTCGATTCCATCTGGCTCGAACGTCACCACGACATGGTGCAATTCACGTTCCAACCTAGGTAGTCCATCTAGATCGTCTGCTGCCTTCTTGTAGCGTTCGTACTCTTGTAACCGACGCACGAGTTCCACCCTTGGATCGTCTTCCTCCTGCTCGTCCAGCGGAACTCTGGGAAGCAGCATACGCGATTTAATTTCTGCTAGTAAGGCCGCCATCACCAAATACTCAGCCGCAAGCTCGAGTTTCAGTTCTTCCATTAAATCGATGTACGACATGTATTGTGTGGTGATATGAGCAATCGGAATATCGAGAATATTTAGATTTTGGCGCCTAATCAGGTATAGCAGCAGGTCAAGCGGCCCCTCGAAGGCTTCTAAAAAAACTTCTAGCGCTTCGGGCGGGATATAAAGATCCTTGGGAGGTTCATTAATAGGCGTTCCTTGAACGACAGCAAACGGCATTTCATTTTGCAACGGCCGCTGCGCTTGGTGTAATAAATCTGCCGGGCCAGACATTATCAGCTCAACGATAGTGCAGATTCATAGCTTGCCGCACTTCTTCCAATGTGTCGCGCGCAGCATCCCGCGCAACCTCGCAGCCTTCGTCGATTATCGCCTGCACGGCCTGGGGATCAGATAGATATTCTTGACTTCGTTCACGGATTGGCACCTGCTCTTTCAGAATGGAATCGATAACTGGCTGCTTACACTCGAGACAACCAATCGAGGCACTGCGGCAGCCTTCCTGTACCCAAGTTTTCACATCCTGATCCGAATAGACTTCGTGGAAATTCCACACCGGACAGCTCGCTGGATCCCCGGCATCGGACCTGCGCACCCGTGCCGGATCAGTTGGCATCGTGCGCAGTTTCTGCTCAACAGATTCGGGCTGTTCACGCAGACCGATCGTGTTGCTGTACGACTTAGACATCTTATCGCCATCTAGACCGGGCATTTTTGATTCAGTAGCTAGTAAGGCTTGCGGTTCCGGAAGGATTTCCTTACCGCCACCATCAAGGTAACCCAATAATCGCTCACGGTCCCCTAGTGAGATGTTTTGTTGTGACTCAAGAAAAGCGCGTCCTTTTTCCAATGCTTCGGTATCACCATCTTCCTGGTAACTGCGCCGAATCTCAAAATATAGCCTAGCGTTCCGCTTACCCATCTTTTTTGCCGCCGTTTCAGCCTTCTTCTCAAAACCAGGTTCACGGCCGTACAGGTAATTAAAACGACGCGCGACTTCACGGGCCATTTCTATATGGGCCACCTGATCCTCGCCAACGGGTACAAAACCTGCTCTGTAGACTAGGATATCCGCCGCCTGCAGCAATGGATAACCTAGGAAACCATACGTGGCTAGATCTTTTTCCTTAAGTTTCTCCTGTTGATCTTTGAAACTTGGCACACGCTCTAACCAACTAATTGGCGTTAACATCGAAAGCAGAAGATGCAATTCGGCATGCTCAGGAACTCGGGATTGAACAAAAATTGTCGCTGTGCCAGGGTTAATCCCGACAGATAACCAATCGACAACTATGTCGAATACGTGGGCGTTCAGGCTGGATGTATCTTCGTACCCTGTTGTGAGCGCATGCCAGTCAGCAATAAAGAAGAAACACTCGTATTCGTGTTGCAGTGATATCCAATTCTTAAGCACGCCATGATAATGTCCTAGGTGCAGTTGCCCTGTCGGGCGCATACCGGAGAGCACTCGTTTCGTAGCCGCCACACTCAAGTCTTTGCGCTCGATCGAAGTTTGTTTGAAGGTCGCCCAATATTAACGTCGGGCCACACACCTGCAGGTTGACGGGGCCGGACAGCACCACGTATTACTGCAGCAGCAGCCGTTGGCTTCGAATCAGTCGTGGTAGGAAAATTATGTGAGATTAAAGTTCGTTCCTTTTGCATGAGCCTTGATTCGAACATTATCCCAGCCCAAGCGCACTAAATCAAAGAGCGAGAACCATCGGAGACAAGAAAATCGGCCTACCACATCCCGATTACAGTCAGGTGGACAACTATGACCCTCGAATGGGGAGCAAATAACTCAGGGCACCCACAGCGAGCTCCGTATCGATACATCGTCAAAAATATATACTGATTGTATCCGAACTTTTAACTAGTCTTACTTGCCGATTTCAAGCTAGTTCCGGTAGGCTAAGGATGCTGTTACATCGATTTGTGCAGTTGACCGTAACCGACCGTGAGTATCTACCAATGTTATATGCAATTATTTGGGACGATGTAGAAAATAGCCTGGAATTACGAAAATCTGCGCGAGCGGCCCACCTCGCTCGGGTCGACGAGCTTGTTACAACAGGACGTCTGGTAGTCGGTGGTCCATTCCCCGCCATCGATGGCATTGAACCCGCTTCGGCCGGATTTTTTGGTGGCCTTATTGTAGCCGAATTCCAGTCCCAAGAAGAGGCTGAACATTGGATCAACGAAGATCCATATACCAAAATCGGAGTGATTGAAACCCTGAGCGTTAGGCCCTTCATTCAAGTTGTACCATGAGTGCTGATAAAACTCTCGCGTCCCGAACTGAAAAGATCCGTGAAGCGCTTCGTGCGGCACTGAATATTAAATTTGTTGAAGTAACCGACGAAAGTCACCTACACCTAGGACACGAAGGTGCACGAAGCGGAATGGGACATTTTCACGTGAAAGTCGTGGCGTTTGAATTCACCGAGTTAAGCTTGATCAAGCGTCATCGACTAATTTATGACGCCGTTGGTAAATTGATGAAAACGGATATCCATGCGCTGAGCATCGATGCTATCTCACCCGACGAACAAATAGATTAAGCGAGAAGAACTCTACTCAATGGCTCGACAAAAAACTCCAAAGGAAATCTGGCGTTCGAATGATGGTAACTCGTCGTTGTACCGGGGCGATAAGTTAGCGCTAATGGCAAGTTTGCCCGATGCGTCTTTCGATTGTATTTGGACCGATCCACCTTACTTTCTCTCTAATAATGGCACGACGTGTGTTGCGGGCCGTCGCAAGACGGTCAACAAAGGGAAATGGGACCGCAGCCACGGAGTAGATGAAGATCATACATTCAATCTCGAATGGCTAATGGAGTGCTACCGACTATTAAAGCCTGCAGGAACCATCTGGGTAAGTGGCACCCAGCACGTTTATTTCAGCGTGGGCATGGCACTGCAGCAGATTGGGTATCGCTTGTTAAACGATATCGTATGGGAGAAGCCGAATCCACCTCCTAACCTAGGGTGCCGATGCTTCACGCATGCAACCGAAATGCTATTGTGGGCAACCAAGGCACAAAAGGGTAGCCGCGACAGGTACACTTTTAACTACAAGGAAATGAAAAAAATTAACGGCAATCGCCAGATGAAAAATGTATGGCGTATCGCCGCCCCTGGGAACGACGAAAAACGACACGGGAAACACCCAACACAAAAACCAGTGGCGCTAATAGAGCAATGCTTACGTGCGAGCACATCTCGCGGGGACCGCGTATTTGACCCTTTCGCTGGATCCGCCACAACTGGCGTTGCCGCCCTTAATCTTGGCCGTTGTTTTGTCGGCTGCGAAATCCAAACGCCATTCGCACATACCGCAAGGAAGCGTCTAGCTGCCGCCGATTCAGAATCGAAAGTCAGTCACAACTCATGAATTCGGCTACGCTAGCGCTAACGATCGAGTTACTCAAACGACAGTCAGTCACTCCGAATGACGCAGGCTGTCTGGATATCATAGCTGCTCGGCTAAAACCATTAGGTTTTACCGTGGAATTTTTGCCATTTGGACCGGTCGCGAATTTATGGGCAACCCGGGGTACGGCTGACCCCGTATTTACCTTTGCCGGCCATACAGATGTTGTCCCCGTCGGCGACTTAGACGCATGGCAAAACGATCCCTTCGAACCGATAATCCGCGATGGGCACCTGTATGCACGGGGTTCCGCTGACATGAAAGGCAGCCTAGCCGCAATGGTGACGGCAATTGAGCGATTTCTCGAGCGCGACAGATCTCACCGAGGAACAATTAGTCTTCTACTTACCTCAGATGAAGAGGGCACCGCAGCTGACGGCACTGTCCGCGTTATTGAGAACCTTCGCGCCCGAGGTCAAGACATTACCTGGTGCCTGGTGGGCGAGCCAAGTAGCGATGCCTGCCTCGGCGATGTTATCCGAAACGGCCGTCGCGGCTCTCTCAATGGAAAACTATTGGTGCGGGGAATCCAGGGTCACGTTGCATATCCCGAGCGCTGCGTCAATCCGATACATACAGTTGCTCCAGCCCTGGTCGCGTTGAGTAATTACCACTGGGACGACGGCAACGAATTTTATCCACCAACTTCTTTCCAGATCTCGAACATCACATCGGGAACAGGTGCAGAAAACGTCGTTCCTGCCTTACTCGAAGCAAAATTCAATTTTCGCTTCTGCACGGAAAATACCGTTGAGAACTTAAAGACTCAAACAAAGTCAATGCTGGACGCGCATAACCTTGATTACACAATTGAGTGGCACTTATCCGGGGACGCGTTTCTCACTCCACGCGGCGCATTGCTTGACGCAGTCTCTGGGGCGATTAGACAGATCCTCGAGATCGAACCGCAAACTTCCACGGGTGGCGGGACCTCCGACGGACGATTCATTGCGCCGATCGGTGCTGAAGTAATCGAATTCGGCCCAATCAACGCGACCATTCACAAAATCGACGAGCGTATTTCTGTCACCGATCTCGATCGGCTATCTACAACCTATGAAGACATCTTGACGAAATTGTTACGCACATGACCCGTGATGAGACGACACATGGGAGTACAACTGCTCAAATTAGTGGTCGTTACCCTGGGTAGAAAACTGTCGCTCTTCCGTTGAACCAGTCAACGCCGTTACCGAGGAGTTCCCTCCCTGTATGACAGTAGTCAAATCGTCGAAATATCCTGCGCCGACTTCTTGCTGATGACTCACGAAAGTGTAGCCGCGATCAGCGGCGGCAAACTCCCGCTCTTGCACCATCTCAACGTACGCCGTCATACCTTTGTCTACGTAAGCATGAGCCAAATCGAACATGTTGTACCACATGTTATGGATGCCAGCGAGCGTGATGAATTGATATTTATATCCCATCGCACCTAGTTCACGTTGGAACTTCTCGATTGTCTCGTCATCCAGGTTTTTCTTCCAATTGAATGAAGGCGAACAATTATAAGCTAACAGCTGTCCTGGATATTCGGAACGAATAGTTTCGGCAAAATGTTTTGCCTCATTTAAATCTGGGACTGCAGTTTCACACCAAAGTAAATCCGCATACGGCGCATAGGCAAGTCCTCTCGCGATCGCCTGATCGATCCCTGCCCGAGTTTCAAAGAACCCCTCGACGGTTCGGTCGCCGGTGATGAAAGCATGATCGCGCTCATCGATGTCTGACGTTAATAGTGCGGCTGCATTAGCATCAGTGCGCGCCAGGATGACGGTCGGGACACCCATCACATCGGCGGCCAATCGAGCGGACACTAGCTTTTCGATGGCCTCTCGTGTCGGCACGAGCACTTTGCCGCCCATATGCCCGCATTTCTTAACCGATGCTAATTGATCCTCAAAGTGCACCCCGGATGCACCAGCTTCGATCATCGATTTCATTAATTCGAACGCGTTTAATACGCCCCCAAAACCCGCTTCAGCATCAGCAATGATTGGGGCAAAGTAACAAACATCATCTTTACCTTTTGACCATTGAATCTGATCGGCGCGAATAAACGCATTATTAATCCGCCGAACGATCTTCGGTACCGAATTTACCGCGTATAACGACTGATCTGGATACATGGTTTCACTGGTGTTAGCATCTGCTGCGACCTGCCAGCCGGACAAATAGATAGCCTTCACGCCTGCCTTGACTTGCTGCACCGCTTGTCCACCCGTTAGCGCACCTAGAGTCGCAACAAACTTTTCTTCATTAACCAGCTGCCACAGCTTCTCGGCACCTAGGCGCGCTAGAGTGTGCTCGATTCGCGTACTCCCACGCAATCGCACCACGTCTTCAGCGCCGTAATCACGTTGAACACCGGTCCACCGCGGATTAGACCGCCAATCCTCGTCCAGCTGATTAACTTGTTCCCGAAAAGCCGAAACCATCCGAATTATCTCCTGTCGATAGAAATATGCCCTGGCTCTGTTCGTAGCCGATTGAACGCCTGCTTATCGCTAGTCCGAGATTATCCGCCGCTGAGAAAACATATAGTTTTCAACGGTCAGACGAGCGGGCGGCGGTTCCAATTAATCTACGTTGCACTGCACAATTTGTCAACTTAGACTTAAGGCAAAATAAAACCATTACCTTCTATACCGTCGAAGTAATTTCACTCGATAGTGAGGATATCTTGAACCTCGAACAGAGAAACGAGTCTAGAAATCAATCGGATTGCAATAATTTAAATAGGGTTCGCGTATAGCAGTATAAAAGTTCGATCGCTCGAATCGGCTATCGGGGTGTAATAATCCAGACATCAACTAGACATCGTCATTGGAGAATCCGCCGGCCGGACGTATAATTTACACGTCTAATACAGACATCAGAATTTCATATTCGCATCGTAATGAATGATGACAGACGAAGACAATCAAAATGAAAGTGAGTCAGGTGTTGCGCTCCAGGAGGCTAGGCCGAAGGTAAAAAAACCGCCACTGTATAAAGTAATTATGCTTAATGATGACTACACCCCAATGGAATTTGTTGTTCACGTCCTCGAAAACTTTTTTACGGTCGATCGGCCAACGGCAACTCGTATCATGCTTGAGGTGCACACCCGTGGGAAAGGAGTTTGTGGCCAGTTCACCCACGAAGTCGCCGAAACAAAAGTATCGCAGGTCAACCAGTACGCACGAGAGAACCAACACCCTCTTTTGTGTACGCTTGAATTGGCGTAAGTCACGCGACGGTTAAATTTTTTTATTAACTCTAGGAACCAATTGTGCTCAGCAAAGAACTCGAAGTAACTCTGAATCTTGCATTCAAAGAAGCGCGCGAAAAACGTCATGAGTTTATGACAGTCGAGCACTTACTGCTTGCGTTGCTCGACAATCCAACAGCGGCAAAGGTTTTGCGCGCCTGCGGTGCGGATGTCAATCAACTTCGACGCCAACTCGTAGACTTCATCCAGGAAAGTTCACCGTTACTACCTGAGGATGAAGATCGCGATACCCAACCAACGCTCGGGTTTCAACGTGTACTGCAACGAGCCGTTTTTCATGTTCAATCGTCTGGGAAGAAAGAAGTGACTGGGGCGAACGTTCTAGTTGCAATTTTTGGCGAACGAGAGTCGCAAGCCGTCTATTTGTTAAACCAACAGAACATCGCTCGGCTCGACGTTGTCAACTGCATCTCACATGGGATCTCAAAAATCTCTGACGAACATGAATCAACCGACGAAATAAGTACCTCTGAAGAAACTGAGAGCGAACAAAGCGAGGGTGGCAAGAATCCTTTAGAGGTGTATACAACTAATCTCAATGAACAAGCTACCAAAGGCAAAATCGACCCCTTAATCGGTCGCCAACATGAGATTGAACGAACGATCCAGATCTTATGCCGCAGACGTAAAAACAACCCCTTGTTCGTCGGCGAAGCGGGAGTTGGAAAAACCGCGATTGCTGAAGGATTAGCGAAAAAAATTGTGGACAAAGAAATTCCAGAAATCCTCGAAAATGCAACGATCTACTCACTCGATCTTGGTGCGCTGCTGGCGGGAACCAAATATCGAGGAGACTTTGAAAAGCGACTAAAAAACGTTTTGTCGCAGCTAGATAAAGAACCGGGAGCTGTTTTATTCATTGACGAAATCCACACTATAATCGGGGCCGGGGCTGCTTCCGGCGGTGTCATGGATGCGTCCAACCTAATTAAACCCGTACTAGCCTCTGGCGATCTGAAATGCATAGGTTCAACTACATATCAAGAATACCGTGGGATCTTTGAAAAAGATCGCGCACTATCACGACGCTTCCAGAAAATTGATGTCGACGAACCGTCCGTAGAGGAAACGTTCAAGATCCTTCGAGGACTTAAATCGCGCTTCGAAAAACACCATGACGTTAAATACACCAATCAAGCACTACGCTCGGCATCAGAACTTACGCAACGCTACATCAACGACCGTCACTTGCCAGACAAGGCTATTGATATTATCGACGAAGCCGGCGCTCGGCAAAGATTGTTGAGTCCGTCAAGACGGAAAAAGACCATTGGTGTCGGTGATATTGAAGAAATCATTGCCAAAATCGCACGTGTGCCACCCAAAGCAGTATCAACTTCGGATCGCGATTCGCTGCAAAAGCTCGAGCGCAACCTCAAGATGGTCGTTTTCGGCCAAGACCAGGCAATTGGTAGCTTAGCAGCCGCAATCAAGATGTCGCGATCAGGCCTCGGCAACACCGAGAAACCGATTGGATCATTTTTATTCGCTGGACCCACTGGGGTCGGCAAAACAGAGGTCACACGCCAACTGGCACAGATAATGGGTATCGAACTGATCCGTCTAGACATGTCTGAGTATATGGAAAGACACACCGTCTCTCGGTTGATTGGTGCGCCCCCAGGCTATATTGGTTATGACACAGGTGGGTTGCTGACTGAAGCGATCACAAAACAACCGCATTCGGTTTTATTGCTGGACGAGATGGAGAAAGCTCACCCGGATGTATTCAATATTCTGTTGCAGGTCATGGATCATGGGACCCTAACAGACACCAACGGTCGTAAAACGGATTTCCGCAATGTAATAATCGTCATGACTACCAACGCCGGCGCAGATCGAATCAGTCGATCGTCAATCGGTTTCACGATGCAAGACCATTCGAGCGATGCACTAGAAGAGATTAAGCGCATGTTTAATCCTGAATTTCGAAATCGCCTCGACGCGATTATTCAATTCAATCCGCTTGACCCAGAGACCATCGGGCACGTTGTTGACAAATTCTTGATCGAACTTGAAACCCAGCTCGATACCAAGAAAGTCACTATGGACATCGACGCGGAAGCTAAAGTTTGGCTGGCGGAACATGGGCACGATCCAAAAATGGGCGCTCGGCCAATGGCGCGTTTGATCCAGGATAAAATCAAAAAGCCTTTGGCCGAACAGCTTTTGTTTGGGGACCTACAAGACGGTGGCCAAATTTTTATTACTGTTAGAGATGGTGAAATTGTTGTCGAATATGATGAAAAAGAGTTAGAAGGCGCCAACGTTACCTAAAAGCCCGTCCTGCGACCGTCCCTACCCGCGGAGTTATTAATCGCGATCACAAACTACTGACGCGTAAGCCGTCGCTTGAACGATTCTTAAAACTTGTACCAACCGACCTGCGTTAGTTTTAGATTCAGAAATTGAAAGTCTCGTGAAAATTAACATCTTTTTATCCCTCTCGGCAGTGAGTGTCACAACTGAAGTTTTTCATCTATCTAGCGTGTAAGGAGAGTTTTGATGGCGCAAAACGTAAAACAAATTGATAGCAACACGTTCCGAGAGACTTACGGACGTTACTATGAAGAGTTCGAAATAGGACATGTATACCAGCATCGCCCAGGACGCACGATTTCCGAGGCCGACAATACCTGGTTTACTTTGCTGACAATGAATACTCATCCACTGCACTTCGATGCAGAGTACGGCGCAGCATCTGAATTCGGACAAATGCTCGTCAACAGTGGATTCACCGTTGCACTGGTCGCTGGCATGAGCGTAAGCGATGTTTCTCAAAAAGCGGTTGCCAACCTCGGCTGGAACAACATCAAGCTACCGGCGCCTGTGTTCATCGGCGATACACTGTACGCAGAATCTGAAGTAATCGGGAAACGGGAATCAAAATCCCGACCCAATGACGGAATCGTAGATGTCAAGACTATCGGCAAAAAAAGCGACGGCACGATCGTATGTACTTACGATCGTACTATTTTGATCCCAAAGCGTGGGTATGCAGTGGAAGACCGAATGGACAACTAACGGGTCGTAACCTCCGCTCTGCCAGCGCCTTAGGCTTGCTGCATGCAGAAAACATTACTGTACCGAAAACTACGTGTCGTCACCATCCCGGGGCAGATTAACTTACCGTGCGGCAATCTTTCGATTCTTTAGGAGCGATTTGTGCTCGGTCAGAGCTGCCGCAGGAATGTCGATTCGAAATTTGGCACGGTTTTAATGCGTTTGAATCGATTCGAACGCAGCTCAGCGAAATCTCGAAGAGCCTTCGACCGTTACGCGTTCTAACGGTATGATCGGAGTTGCGTCGGGATATCATTTGATTGTCCGTACACGTGACCAATACTGGAGAAATTCATGACGAAAAAGATCAACACCGTCAGTAAAAGAATTACCCAACCGCGTGCGCAAGGGGCGTCGCAAGCTATGCTGCACGCAACTGGTATGACAACCGAAGATTTTAGTAAAGCACAGGTAGGTATAGCGAGTGTCTGGTACGAAGGAAACCCGTGCAATATGCACCTGCTAGACCTAGCCGAACACGTGAAGGCGGGCGTCGAAAACGAAGGGATGGTGGGTATGCGATTTAATACCGTCGGGGTAAGTGACGGTATTTCGATGGGAACCGATGGCATGAGTTATTCACTCCAATCGCGGGATCTGATCGCTGACTCGATCGAGACCGTTATGGGTGGCCAGTGGTACGACGCAAACGTTTCAATTCCCGGATGCGACAAGAATATGCCAGGGTGCCTGATAGCTATGGGACGCGTAAATCGTCCTGCGTTGATGGTCTACGGCGGCACAATAAAACCGGGCCATTCCCGCGGCGAGCCTCTCGATATCGTCTCTGCGTTCCAAAGCTATGGTGCCTACTTATCGGGCTCCATTGACGACCAACGACGCTCTGAAATCGTTCGACACGCATGTCCCGGTGCTGGAGCCTGCGGTGGTATGTATACGGCGAACACAATGGCCTCTGCTATTGAGGCAATGGGAATGTCTCTACCGTACAGCTCGTCCGTACCCGCTGTCGATCCTGGAAAGCTCGCAGAATGCAGAAAGGCCGGCGCCGCGATCCGCCATCTGCTTGAAATTAATCTATGTCCACGAGATATAATGACACGTCGGGCATTTGAAAACGCAATGGTAATCATCACCATTTTAGGTGGATCAACCAACGCAGTATTACATCTCATCGCAATGGCTCGTGCTGTTGATGTCGAGCTGTCGTTGGATGACTTTCAACGAGTCAGCGATCGGACACCGTTCCTCGCGGATCTAAAACCAAGCGGCCGCTACGTCATGGAAGACCTGCACAATGTTGGTGGCATCCCGGCTGTAATGAAATTTCTGCTCGACAATAATATGCTTGACGGTGATTGCATAACCGTAACCGGCAAAACAATCACCGAGAATCTCGCCGAGCTACCGAGCTTAGATCCAGAACAAGATATCATTCGACCACTCAGCGAGCCGATACTCGCAACCGGCCACATTCAAATTCTCAAAGGCAACCTTGCACCCGACGGTTCAGTGGCGAAAATCACTGGAAAAGAAGGCACAGCATTTACTGGCCCTGCTAAGGTCTTCGATTGTGAAGAAGAAATGTTGGTAGCGCTTGAACAGGATCAGATCCAAACAGGTGATGTGGTAATCATCCGCTATGAAGGCCCTGAGGGCGGCCCGGGCATGCCGGAAATGCTAACGCCAACGTCAGCGTTAATGGGAGCTGGCCTAGGGTCTGACGTCGCACTTATTACCGACGGCAGGTTTTCCGGTGGATCGCATGGGTTCTTAGTCGGTCACGTTGTTCCCGAGGCACAACTGGGGGGGCCGATCGCGCTTGTTCGTAATGGCGACATGGTAACTATCGATGGCGATACCAACGCATTGAGCTTTAATGTTACCGAAAGTGATCTGAGCGAACGCCGCCAACAATGGACCGCGCCACCCCTAAAGGCAACTAAGGGTACATTGTTTAAATACATCAAAAGTGTCAAGTCGGCATCTGAAGGCTGCGTTACCGACGAATGAGGCCTACATAAACTTCTTGTAATCGTTGTAATACTTCAAAACGCGGCGTACGTAAGATCGCGTTTCTTCATATGGCGGAATCTGGTGCCCATATTTAATTATCGTGTTCTCGCCAGCGTTGTACGCTGCTAAAGCAAGCACAAGATCATTATCAAACATGTCCAACAGATCTTTTAGGTAACGGGTCCCACCGAGTACGTTTGCGTGGGGATCACGGCGATTGCCAACGCCGTACCGCTTAGCGGTGTCAGGCATCAACTGCATCAAACCAACTGCACCTGCACTAGAAACTGCGCCCGCGTCATAGGCAGATTCAGCAGTGATAACTGCATGGATCAACGCTGAAGGCAATTGGTGCGACTTCGCGACAAGATTTATTGTCGACGAATGAGCAACGCGATTTTCCGCCAGCCTGCCATATGTAGTTCCTGACCTAGCTCTCTTCGTTGTAGCGATACGCGTATACTTCTCGTCTACAGGCTCATCGACTAAGTTAACTCGTCCCTGGTTGTCGACATATTTATAAATATCGGCACCCGCGACCAGCGGCAAAGCAATCAAAATACCAACACTCAGAGTTCGTTTTATCTGCACGATATTCAACGACAATAATTATTTACGCTTTTATTCTAATAAATTTTCTACAATATTTTCCTAAATATATGATATATATTCAATAAATACCAGAGTTAAACCGGCATAAAGAGCGGCGAAGACGTCATCAAGCATGATCCCGATACCACCACGAACACGCCGGTCCAACGCGCTTATCGGCCACGGTTTAAAGATGTCGAATATTCGGAAGGCGACAAATGCAATGACACAGTTAACCGGGTTTGGATCGACAAACGCCATCGTCAACAAAATTCCGACTATTTCATCCCACACAATCGCCGGATGGTCATTTGCTCCGATGGCAACGGACGTTCGACCACATAAGGGTACCCCGAGAGCAAACAAGGCTACTACAAGCCCGATGTAGACATCTTTATCTAGTGCAGCAAGGGGCCAAAACATTAACAGCCCTACGACGGTTCCAGCAGTTCCAGGTGCTTTAGGTAATAGACCCGAACCGCCACCGAGTGCAAGAAAGTGTCCTGGGTCACGTAATAGATGAAAGTTATCGAGGTTCATTTACCTGCCGAACGCCTACTCCACAGGAATCGACAAAAGAAAGTTTCATATTAATCGTAGTACCCCTAGGTCAAAGGTCATTACCGCCCATGTGTTTTGGGAACCCTGAGTAACGGGCCAGCTGCTCTACGGTCAATGTGCGATCGAGGCGACGTCCATCGATTACCCAGGTAGGGTAATTTTTGATCTCTGCTATAAGACAGGCAGTTGCGGGCGCGCCGCGCTGGCCGTTTGGAGAACACTCGACGTATGGTAGCCTGTGAGCAGACGCACCAAAGGCCATTTTTTGCTGCTGGCAGTGTGGACACCAATAAGCCCCGTAAAATTTTGCATCGATTTCAACTAAATATTCGGCTAAGGCTCTAACATATGGATCCTCAGGACCGGCGGCAGGATCGAATGCGCCACTGTAATGTAGAACCAATAATGCAACAACCACAAGCGCAGCCGCGCTGCTCCCAAATCGCCAGCGACTAAGGCCAGGCAAACCGTCCGCGCGCCATGTCATCAGGTAGATCGCAGTGACCAAGGCCAATGATGCCATACAATACATACATACCACACCGATAATCCAGACCGATACTGCGTTCAAATAAACACTGATCCCGAAAGCTATGGTGGCAAAGAAAATTACAACCCTCCAACGCGTAACCCTCCGGGCTGTAAATAGCGCTGCACTGGCTAGAATTGCATAAGTGGCCCACCCCCACACAGTAATCGGCAGACCTAACAAAGTTGACCAGCGACTACTTTGGACAATGTCGCATCCGGACCCGCTCGCACAATATGGTAACGCTGATTTGGTTATCGAAACGACTAACAGGCTAGTCGTCAATACGAGTCCCAACATACTCAGAATCGCTAACAGCATGCTCGGGGCCGCCCGTTCTGGGCGCTTTGCTGGTTTAACTTTCTTCCGTGCTTTAGTCTTGCGAGACAACCACTTTCTCCTGCTCGATGTTTGGCGATAAATCTCAGATGTCGGATAGCTCTAGTTCCGATCGATAATTTATCACGATTAGGGATATCAATATCAATAGACATGCGCGAACATTAAAGACTGGAGAAAAACAACCCCTGGGGGAGCGAAATGGCCTATAGCGTGGCTCAGATTGCAAATCAATTCTCACTCGATTATGAGGGTGACGGCGAACTAAAGATCACAGGACTGTGTGGTCTATCGGATAATCTTTCAAATCATCTTTCGTATGTATCCAGCAAGAACGTCGCACAAGAGGCTGCAGCCTCAAAGATTTGCGCGTTCGTTACGCACCCCGATGTTCCTATCGAGCATAAAACCAACCTATTTCACGAGGATCCAAATTTTGCTATCGCAAAAATTGCGAAGATCTTCACCAAACCAGCGTCGAGGCAGAAAACAAACATTCATACGGATGCGGTTATTCATCCAACTGCAACTATCGAAAAGTCTGCAATACTCCACGCAAATGTCACAATTGGAGCTAATTCGACGATTGGTAAGCGCAGCATAATTTCTGCCGGCTGCGTAATTTCAGAGGATGTTCAGATCGGTGCCGATTGTTTGCTCCATCCAAATTGCGTAGTGCGTGAAGATAGTGTCATCGGTGATCGTGTAATCTTTCAGCCCGGAGTTGTCATAGGCGGTGATGGCTTCGGCTATATCCGACATGAGGACGAACACATCAAAGTACCGCAACTTGGCAATGTTGTGATCGAAGCGGACGTTGAGATAGGTGCAAACTCAAGTATTGATCGCGCCCGTTTTACCTCGACTAGAATAAAGAAAGGTTCCAAAATTGATAACGGCGTTATGGTCGCCCATAACGTCGAGATTGGGGAACGTTGCTTATTGGTTGCGCAATGCGGGATCTCTGGCAGTTCACGGCTCGGCGACGATGTTGTGCTGGCAGGTCAAACAGGTCTAGTAGGCCATATCGAAATCGCTGATGGAGTCACTGTCTTGGGCCAGTCGATGGTCACCAAAGACATCCGCGAACCTGGGGTATGGGGCGGCAGTCCCGCCCGCCCTGCAAAGCTTTGGAAACGTGCACTCGCGCGACTCTACACGGGCCTTGATCGTACTTAGAACAACAATCAGCGTTATTACGAGCCAAGACACCGCTACAATAATTTGACAGCGAAATCGGAACTGAACTACATGGGCAAGATTGCTGACCTTGCATACCAAACAATTCGCGACTGTATAATTTCGGGGGAGTATCAATCGGGGGGCCATTTGAAAGAGGAGCAGGTCGCCCAAGATATAAGCGCCAGTCGTATGCCGGTTCGAGCGGCATTACGACGCCTCAATCCAGAACAATTGGTTGAGTTCGCCCCCAATCGAGGCGCTATGGAAACACATTTATCGGCCGCGCAGCGCCTATTTGCGTTTATAGAGAAAAGAGTAACCTCTCAGCTAAGCCGCTGCGACCGGCGGAAACAAACCTGCGCGGCTCACCATTGCCGGTACTGGCGCACCTAAAGGCCCTTCCAACCACTTTGCAGTCGCTATAATCTTCTCGATCGAAATCCCAGTTTCGACGCCCATTCGTTCTAGCATATAAAGAATATCTTCCGTCGCGACGTTACCCGTTGCTCCGGGTGCAAAAGGACATCCGCCAACACCACCACAGCTCGCATCTATAATCCGAACCCCAGCCTGTATAGCCGCGAATGCGTTCGCCACGCCAGTACTTCGCGTGTTGTG
>CAYFFH010000008.1:0-23646 GCA_964342175.1 uncultured Enterobacteriaceae bacterium
CCCAGTTACTTGCGCACGTCAATGCGAAAACCGCGATTCCAGCGATGGACCGAGGCCTGAATGCTGGGGATTTGATCGAGATCGGAAAAACCGTTGAACTTGAAGCACTTGATACCCCCGGGCATACGATGAGCCACATCTGCTTGCGATCGCACTCGGAGATTCCAGCACTATTTTCCGGTGATACGTTATTCAATGCCGGTGCGGGTAATTGCCATAATGGTGGACACCCAGCGGAACTTTATACCACTTTTGCGACTCAGCTTGCGACATTACCGGACAGTACACTGATCTATCCAGGTCATGACTATATGCAGAACAACCTTGAATTTACGCTCGATCGCGAACCAAATAACGATAAGGCGAAGAAATTATTGGAAGATGTTGCGAAACAAGATCCCGACGCCGCGCTGGTCTCGACTTTGGCAATGGAAAAGGAAATCAATACGTTTTTTCGACTTAATAGTCCAGGGGTGATCAATCGCCTGTGTGAATCGTTTCCGGATTTACCTAATAATCCGGATCCAAAAACAGTGTTTTTGAAGCTTAGGGAGTTGCGAAATAATTGGTAATAACGGTTGTCCCGAAAAAAAGTCCCAGTGGTACTCGAAGATTTCTTAATTTAATCGTCATCTTGAGCCTAGTAGACCTTATCGGGTGGTTGACGTTTTATAGCATAGCGGGTGATCAACTTGAGTTTTCTGCCCGTGCCAGGTCGGCCGCTAAACATTTTCCACCCGCAAAAAAATGGTAAGCAACCCACAGACCCAGCGACCCGAAAATCATCAGGCTCCAGCGTAACGAGTCGGCACCATAATGTGGGCGGAGCGCATCGCTTAATATCCCGATCGCCCACGGTCCAGCACCCAGTCCAATGATGTTGATTACGAATAACAATATTGCAGATGCTACTCCACGCATCCGTAAACGCACTAAACTTTGCGTTTGAGCGAACACGGTGGCCTGCCAAAAATTCGATAATAGGATTGGGATCGAAAATACCGCCAACGCCCAATAGGGGTTCGATAAGATATAGGTTATGAGCCCGAAGGGTAACGCTAAAATAGATGCAGCTGCAGCTGTCCACAAGTACCAGCGCGGGTCGGCAGCGCCAAACTTATCTGCAAGATAACCGCCGAGGAAGATGCCGGCACCGCCTGGAATACCCATTATCAGTCCAAACCAGAGACCAATTTCTGTTGTTTTCATTGCGTGCGATCGGATTAGAAAAGTTGGGAACCAACTGACAACACCGTACCCTACGAACGCAGCCAAAGCTCCCCCAGCCGCGATATGTAAAAACGCGGGCCTTCGCAAAAGGAATTTAATTGTTTCCGTGAAAGCGGGTGCAGTATTTTCAACGCTGCGATTCTCAGAAAGACCGCGCTGCGGTTCACGCAATGTGAAGCGAACCAAGGCAGCTAACAGCAGACCTGGTACACCCACCACAAAAAATGCATAACGCCACCCATAGGCCTCATTTATCCAACCACCAACGAATAGACCGAACATGATACCCAAAGGGATTCCAATAGAATAAATCCCAAGTGCCGTCGCGCGTTGTTCGGGCGGGTAGTAGTCTGATATCAGCGAGTGGGCAGGAGGGCTGCAGCCGGCCTCACCGATTCCGACTCCAATTCGTGCCAAGGCGAGATGGGTGAAATTCTGTGCCAACCCAGATAGTGCTGTCATTACACTCCACAAAGCAAGCGCGAGGCTGATAATATTGCGCCGGTTACCTCGATCTGCCCATAGAGCGATAGGGATCCCAAAAACGGCATAGAACGCTGCGAATGCAAATCCAACTAAAAAACCGAGTGCTTGATCTGATAATCCAAGCTCGAGTTTGATTGATTCCATCAAAATCGAGAGGATTTGTCGATCAATAAAATTAAAAGTGTAGACTACGACAAGGACAACAAGCACATAGTGACGGACAGGGTAGGCGCTAGTCTGATTAGCTCTCAAATCCGAATCGTTCACGTGATCCCCCTAGCTACTACGATTCACTGATCTCACAGGGCTGTCTTCAATTTTTCTAACGCAGTTTCGCGTAGTGCGACTTTTCGTATCTTACCTGACGCGGTCATCGGGAACTCATCGATAAAAACAACATGTCGAGGGATTTTGAACGTTGCGACCTTTCCGCGACAATAGTTGATCACATCACGTTCACCCAACGTACTGTTTGCACTGTGCTGGACGAACGCAATTGGCACTTCACTGAGTCGCGGGTCTGGAAATCCGACGACCGCGACTTGTTGTACGCCGTCTAATAGTAAAAGCAGAGCTTCGACTTCCATCGGGTCAACGTTTTCCCCGCCCACTTTAAGCATGTCTTTGTAGCGCCCTAGGAACCGAAGGTAGCCGTCTTCTCGCAGGAACCCTGTATCTCCAGTGTGAAACCAGCCGTTTTCGTCGTAGCATGCTTTGGTTTCCTCTGGCTTCTTGTAGTAACCCATCATCAGGCTATAGCCCCGAACGAGGATCTCGCCTTGCTCACCGAGTGTGGCCTCTTTTCCCGTGATTGGATCAACAATTTTGCATTCGTAGCCGGGTGCTATGTAGCCGGAAGTTTCCGCCCGCTGCTCGACACTATCACCAAGTGAGCCG
Organism: uncultured Enterobacteriaceae bacterium; assembly: GCA_964342175.1. Lineage (GTDB taxonomy): Bacteria > Pseudomonadota > Gammaproteobacteria > UBA11873. Next base: position 2,614 of record CAYFFH010000008.1, read on the forward strand.
ACCATAGTGGCAGGACCAATTTCACTCATGCCGTAGCCAGTGATAGTTTTCAACGGAGCTAAAACATCGGCTGCCCGGCGCACGATTGGTACAGAATTTTTCATTCCACTCACGAAAATACCCATCCGCAGGCTTGATATGTCACCATTACGCCGTTCGTGTGCTTCAGTTAACTCCTTAAGGTGTGTGTCAAATCCGTGCATGATGCTCACTCTCTCTCGCTCCGTCGTAACCATGCATTCGTCTGCATCGAAAGTCTCGGTTAATATCTGTCGTGCACCGGTTAGCATTGAAGTTAGTGCCGCTTCGGAATACGCAAACAGATGAAACATGGGCAAGTAGTTTAGGATTGTATCCACTTCCGTTATACCGAGGCGAAAGGCACGTTCCTCGACCAGACGTAGCATAATATGGCTTTGCATTACTCCCTTCGGGAATCCCGTAGTGCCCGAGGTATACATGATATATGCGGCGTCATCCGGATCCACGGCAGCTGCTCGTGTCGCGAGGACATCGTTTTTAATGCCGTTCCCGCTTGCGATCATCTCGTCCCACCCGATACATCCAGCATGATTCGGTTGACCGAATATGACCACTTTTCGTAACTCGGGAAAGTCTCGATCTGACATGGAGTTGCCGATATTGGGCAAATCTACGACATCCCGGATCATATCGAGATAGTCGATAGGGCCGGAGACGTCGTGTGAGATCAAATAATGTGCGTCGGATTGTTTAAGTATGTATTTGAGGTCGTGGGTACGGAATCGTGTATTAATTGGTACGAGTACTGCACCGATTTTTGCAACTGCGAACATCGTAAAGATCCATTCCGCACGGTTCACCATCCAAAGCGCGACATGTTCCCCAGGTTGTATCCCTAAATTGATCAACCCCTTAGCCACTTCGTCGACTCGGTGCAGGATATCTAAAAATGTATAACGTTCATCTTGAAAGATCAGGCCTTCGCGCGTACCGAAGCGATCCGCCATCGTTTGCACAAGTGATCCAAATGTCTTTTTTTGATACCAGTGTTCCATGTCGACCTCCATTTGCCAGTATGTCAGATAATAACTGACTAACTTTGTTTATTTAACAAAGTCCCCCTCGAACCACGGGAGGTGTATTTTAGATTGATCGTGTCACGACATAAGATAGTCTTTCGCCTTAAATTTTGGAGGAATTAAATGCCATTATCTCTAATCCAAACTTTTAACCCCGACAGAATTAAGGGCTACCACGCACATGTCTATTACGCTGATCCAGTCGAACGGGAGGTCGCGGCCGCGATCCGGGAAGTCGCGATGGTGTCTTATGATGTGGTGATGGGACGTTGGCGGGATGAGCCTGTTGGTCCACATCCATTACCGATGTATCAGATTGCTTTCGAAGCTGCGCTATTTCCTAATTTTGTGCCATGGTTACAGTCTGTTCATGGTCCCTTATCGATCCTTATCCATCCGCAGACAGGAACGAGCGACTTAATAGATCACAGTGCCGGTGCAATGTGGATCGGGAGCTCGATTGTGTTAAAACTAGATTTTTTTGACCGAGAAGGAAAAAGCGCTTGACGGAACAGTGCAGAGCTTGGTCCCGAGCACTAACGCGATTCTTTTCTCGTACGTAGTCCATACCCAGTGTAAAAATAAAAAATAGCCCTGAAAAGGCCATATGAGCGCACACAACCCCTAAGCAAGTCTAAAGGCTATGGCTCGTGTAAGGTTTCTAAGCGAAACTTTTCAATCTGATCTGTAATATCGGATTTGCTCAACTCTCAGGTTGGTCTGATTTTTGTTGAAAATTTAATCCGCTTCCTAGGTGTTTTTCCTGTGGCGGTCTTACAAACGAAATCAGCTGGTGTGTTTTTGATTGTGATGTAGAATTCGCCCGGTCATGTATAAGCATCCATCTTCATTAATTGTTCCAATTGAAAACCAGGTGCGGGAGTTAGACGCTAAACTCTTGTTAGCTGCCGCAGCGGCGGAAAAAGGTTTTCCTGTCATTATTGGTTCGCGGTTTTACATTCATTTCGCGTTGCCTCATCTACCCCCTAGCGTGGTTATTGCGAAAAGCATGCGAAGTGTCAGTTCTGTTACCTTAGATCTGACGCGTCGTCTTGGTCACGATGTTGTCGCTTGGGACGAGGAAGGCCTCGTACGCTTTTCCTCTCCGGAATACTACGCATGGCGCTATTCAAAGCGTGCGTTTGCAATTCCCAGGTGTTTATTTTGTTGGGGACAAGATAATGCCGATTTTTTCAAATCCTACTCCGGCTATAACGGTACGCCGATCTATGTCACTGGGAATCCGCGAATAGATTTGCTTCGATCAAACGTTCGCGGTATTTATTCCGATGAGGTTGATACCATACGTAAAAAATATGGCGACTTCATCCTCGTAAATACAAACTTTTCGTTTGCAAATAATTTCGTTGATAACCTTAATTTAGTGCAATCTAGTCCAAACAACGATAAATATAAAATCAGTCGTACTGGGCGCGGCTTGAGTCGTTCTTTCGCTAAAGGAATGGGTGACCACCAGAAGAAAATATTCGCTGCATTTCGCGAGTTAGTGCCGATGTTAAACGCTCAATTTCCAGAAAAGACGATCGTGATCCGACCACATCCATCTGAGAACCATGAAGTTTGGAGAAATATCGTACGCGATCAGAAAAATGTTCACGTTTTACATGAAGGCAACGTTGTGCCGTGGTTAATGGCGTGCGAGGTGTTGTTACATAATGGTTGCACTACAGCAGTGGAAGCGGCAGTGTTAGAGAAGCCGGCTATCGCCTATCTACCAGTGAGGGCGGAGGGCTATGATTATGAATTGCCTAATTCTCTAAGCCATCAAGCTCAAACAATACAGGAGGCGATGAAATTGCTAAATGACGTTGTTACGGGACGTTTGGGTTTGACGCCGCAAGCCGATCGAGAACGAATATTTGATCGCTATTTAGCCTCAATGGCAGGAGATTTGGCTTGTGATCGTATTGTCGATACGTTGATTGATCTTGGATACCGCGATAAATTTATACCCCGATCAGATATCGGTAATTTCTTGGTTGGTTGGATAGGTATGAACGGACGAACGTTGCTCCAACGTGTAAACATGCTGCGACCAAACTCAAGGCATTCACGCGCGCACCACTCGCATCGCTTTCCCAACATTACAGCAGCCGCGTTAACTGCCCGGATAGCGCAGATGGGCGCGCGACTAAATCGATTTTATAAAGTTCAAGTAAAATCAATATCAGAACATATCTTTTCCGTTAACACGGCTGCCTGAGGTCGTGGTACCTAAAATTATTGCGACTTTCACGCTTTTAAACCGTTCATTGACAAACTAAGCCGCACCTGATCAATGTCAACCTTCCAGTCCACTTTGTCGGTTCTGGGTCTATTTGAAAGACGTGCGCGGAATCATGAAATTCAATGCATAGCAGGTATCTCAGAGGGGCCGCTATTTTCTGTTATACCGCGCACAGGTGGGCAATTGTCTAGCTGGAAGCAGCGCCCCCTGCGCAAGGAAATTGTGCGCGGTGTCGCCACGATTGATGATGGCTTTTGTAACCGTTTTGGTGATGTCTATGATCAGCGAGGATGTCGGCTTAATAATGTTTCACATAAATTAAGGACCCTTCGTCGGCATGGGTGGCTTAAAAGTGCTATTAAGGCGCAGAGAAACCCTATCGTCCGGCTACACAAAATTGATGTGCCAATTCTCAATCTTGCGGCTTCTACCTCCCACATGTACTTTCATTGGTTGTTGGATGTCCTGCCCCGGATATATGTGGCGCGCGAAGCAGGACTCGAACGCGAAAGGTGGTTATATGTTTCGAAGGCGACGCCTTTTCAAAAAGAGTCTCTAAAGGCGCTAGGTTTTTTAGAACGAACGATTGACTGCGACGAGAGGATGATTATCCATGCTCACGATATTGCAACGCCGGTTCATCAAATCGCAGTTGGACATCTTCCCCCTACTTGGACGGTGCGTTACCTTCGGACCGAATTTCTCAGCAAATTAGGGTCGGCTCGATCATGTTTTGGTAAACGTCTTTATGTATCCAGAAACGATGCCGGTCGGCGTAACATCATAGATGAAGAGGATTTGCTCGATGCCTTGTCGCCGATCGGGTTTGAAAAGATTGTCCCGGGTGAACTCAGTGTTCGTGATCAGGCGGCGGCGTTTGCTAACGCCGAAGTTATCGTCGGTGCCCATGGTAGCAGCTTAGCAAATCTGGTGTTTTGTCAACCGAAGACAACGGTGGTAGAGCTTTTCCCACATAACTATTTCGATGAAGGACCTTATCGATTGGCACAAGCAGTCGACCTAGATTACTACTATGCCCGCGCACGTAAGGTGTATCAAAAGGGGCTACCGATTGAAGCGGATTATGGTATGTGCACAAGCGACGTATTTGATACTCTAAAATTGGCCGGGGTAGAGACGTAAGCTACCTGTATGGAAGTCACAAATGCGATCAGATTTATTTTGATGCCGCACCTTGCCGTTGAAGCACGCAATCGCTCTCAATAATTGCGTGGGATTCTTTCCCCCGGGTTAATGGATAAAACCCAGTTATTTCAAAGCCTTGACTGAAAAACTCGGTGAGCATTTCAATAATGTTGGGAGTGTCGTGATAAATCGGCTTTAAAGATATCTCGGCTTGTAAGCCGTAGACGTGAGCGAGTACGTCATGTGCCCCCCGAAAGACCTCTAGGTCATGTCCTTGTGTATCCATTTTTAGAAAAATTCTTGGCTCGGGAATACCAGCAATGATCTCAGACCAGACCTGCGTTAATGTGGAGACGTTAACGCTTTCTGTACCGAGAATTTTCATCACAGTATTAAAGCGTTCCACTCCGTATTCATTTGGGCGATGAAACGAGGAAAAAGCAGAGGACTCCATACGGTGCAAGATCCTTGATTCCGGTTTTGACCCAAGTCCGATCTGCACCGCTTGCCAGTTAGGATCCTCGGAACTAATGTTTTTGAGTTTAGAAAACGGTTCGCCTGCCGGTTCAAACGATACGATTCGACCTCTGTATCCGCCCTCCCGAAGTAAAGAGCCGTACTGCCCAACGTTTGCACCGACGTCGATCACACAATTTATTCGGCACCGATTCAATAGATGCCTGAGATGTTGTGTTAGTGATTGATCAATGTTGCGTTTCTTAACAAGTTTGTAACCCAGCAGATCCGCAATAAGATGGTGCGGTTTCATAACATAGTTAGAGGGGTCACGTGACCGATCCAACACCCTTTCAAGATCCTAAAAAATTTGAATTTAGGGAAAATACGTCTACGACCATTTGGATACTTTGTAGACCAATCAAAATATCGTACGCCTTGGTTATAGTTAACGAAATTTATCGCTAGGTTTCGATTCTCGAGCTTCTCGATGATTACCTTACGAGTGGATTTTCTTGAACCTTCTACGAAGCAAAACGAATCTCGCTTTAGTGAGTCATATAGCTTGGATTGGAGCAGCCCGTCGATTACGACCAGATCAAACTTTTGTTCCCCCATCTCAAATTTTGTCGGGTCGGTTATTAAATGAAAGCGCTCTTTGAATGGCGTAGCGAAACGGTTTCTAAGCGCATCAATGCAAAAAGGGTTGTCCTCGATGGCTGTTAAATGCGTAATTGCATTTGGGTGGTCTAGCAAAAGCTGGCTGATAGTCCCGATCCCAGCGCCAATTTCTAATACATATTTCGGTTGGATTATGCGTACCAATGCGCTGAGGTACGCCAGCGCGAATTCTGTGGCGATATGTTGGGCACCAGATTTTTGCGCGTAGCATGTGTGTACATTTCGAGCGTGTACCCAATCTATTTCATCTGGAATGAGTTCTAAAGTAGACTTTTTCTTCCCCGTGATCACAGCGTTTTCTCAAGGCCTCTATCTGGGCGCGGCGCACCTAATAAGTTAATCTCTTCTCAATTGAGATATTGACTGTTGCTAACAGCTCAGCGATTCGCTTTCCAGCACCGGTGTCTCCATAAACGTGATCGGAATCCAACCGGCCGTGACTTAATTGCGCTGTAATTGCCGCTTCAATATTTTCACTTTCGTAGCTGCAGTCGATTACATTATGGCCTCGGTCACGTCCGTCTTGTCGCGAACCAATATTTACGGCAGGCAAGCCCATATAGGCGCATTCTCGGATTCCTACACTCGAATTTCCTACGATGCAATCGCTTTTGTCCAGAGTCCGGATAAAATCTTCAGGCGACATGCTTTTAAAAAAATGAATGTTTTTCGGAGCATGAACTTCCCGAAATGCCCGTATACCGGCTGAAGTACCATCGGCGCCGGCATCGACGTTTGGCCAAAACCAGAGCGTAGGTCGCTTGAGTTTTGTGACTGCTTTGAGTGTTTGTTCTATGTGAGCTCTCGCATCATTGTACTCCGTGGTCACGGGGTGTTGAATCGCCACGATGTATCCCCCAGAGAGATCAAAAATAGGGCCAACGCCTGCGTATCTTTTGAAGACGTCGAACTCGTCAGAGGGATTTGCCAACGCGGCTTGAACCACATCGAGCGAGGGACAGCCAGTTGTGAAAACGATGTCTGGTCGTTCGCCCATTTTTTTGACACGTTCGGCAGCATTTTTCGTTGCCACGAAATGAATATCGGCGAGTTTAGTAACAGCATGACGCACTTTTTCGTCAATCGACCCGGTCACTTCACCACCTTGGATATGGGCAAGTGGAATATTCAAATAGCTCGATGCGATTGCAGTCGCCAGTGTCTCGAAGCGGTCGGCTACGGTAACAACTACATCGGGTCGTAAATCGTTAAAAGCTGTCGCGAGCTCTGACAACCCTATGCCTGTGGATTTCGCTGATGTTAGCAAGTTCTCACCTTCCATTATTGTGTAGACACTGCGATCGACATGGAAGCCTTCCTCCTCAATTGTCTTAACGGTAGATCCGTATCGACTGAGAACAGCTGAGGCAGCTACGACGAGTTGTAAATCGAGATTGGGATGTTCGCGGATTGCAATCAGTAGTGAGCGCACCCGCGAATAGCTAGGTCTAGCAGTGATAACAACGCAAATCTTTCGCACGAGTTACAAACCTAGTCAAAATCGTTATAGGTAATTAGATCATCCGGCGACAATGCGCGTTTTAGTCGCTGTCCGATCAGTGTTGGTAGTTGATTTGCAGGGATCCCAGTTCCAGGCTTTTTAAGATTAAGGTGTTTGCGCTGGAGCACCGTGCCTGCTGGCAGCGCAACGGCCGCGACTACACTTTTGTTAAATATTTTCTTTAATCCATGAATTTCTTCAGACACTTTACTTTTGTCGACTGGGTTTTTATTCATAGTCTCTATAAAGCGGATTCCCTTGACAAGTTCACGGAGCTGATCTGGCGTAACCGATGCTGGCACATCGGGGCCGAACATTGCACGGCTTAGCGTCAGATGAACCTCAAGTACGCTTATTCCGAGGGTTACGGCAGCAAGGCCAGGATAGATTGTCGCCGAGTGGTCAGACAATCCAACCGCACATTCGTATCGCTTTCGAAATTCGTCGATAACATTTAAACCGACCAATTCAGCTTCGCAAGGGTAGGCGGTCGTACACTGGAGGAGCGCAACTGGGGATCCGGAGACTTTGATACGTTTCATCGTTTCATCGATCTCGAGCATCGTGCTCATGCCTGTCGAAAGCACTAGAGGCAATTGCGTCACCAACATAGCATCAAGTATGTCGTAACTCGATATTTCGCCGGACGCGACCTTCCAACCTGCCACTCCAACCCGCTCTAACAGGCGCATGGCTTCCAGTGAAAATGGCGAACTCAAAAACAGTAGATTACGCTCGGTCGCGTGGGCTTTTAGTTCGATCCACTCAGTCTCTTTAAATTCCATTCGTCGCCAGTAATCAAGGCGGGTTTTATCTTGTGAACTGAATGCCTTACGCCACGGTTCGTATACAGTACTCTCCGCAGCGGCAATGTGTGTTTGGAATTTAATAGCGTCGGCTCCGCATGTCGCAGCTTCATCAATGAAGGCGTGCGCCATACCGAGGCTACCCTCATGTGCTTGGGCGACTTCAGCAATAACCGTGCATGGTGCGCCGTTTCGAGGGTTATGTAACCACGTATTTTCCATTACGAACCTGCCGTTTCCTCTAAGCTTTAAGTGCTTTTTTGGTGTTCTAATTTAGTGTAGAGCATCCGTGCAATTTCAAGTTCTATAGGATCATCGATGTTAACGATATAATCATCTACGATCACTGCGAGACAGTCGGCTTCGACTATATTGCCGTTATCGATTAAAGAATGCCTGGTTGCAGCGTAGCAAACGCCATTCCGATAATAGCTATTTTGTAACATTTGGCGAGATGTATAGCTTGCGCCGTCTTTGTGAGAAAATTTGAGAATTCCCTGTTCGTCTACCATTAGATTTTTTTCCGGCGAAAAATGCCCCGGGATCGGACTAACTGTCGCCGCGGCACAATGCCCGCCATCAACCATCATAGAAACGGTCCGTTCTACGTCAGCTGCCAGGCGTAATGGCGTCGTCGGCTGCAGTAATATTGATATATCAAAGTGTTGACCGTAGGTATTCTCACCTTCAAGCCATGCGTGGCGCCACATTGCTGCGGCCGTAGCCGTATCCGTGCTTAGAGCTTGGGGTCGGGTGAATGGCACCTCAAGCCCGTGACTTCGGCCTTCTTGCGCCATTTCAAGATCGTCAGTAGAGAGTATCGCGCAGTCTATCCACGATAACTCGCTCACCGTCCGGGCTGCCCAGCCGATAAGCGATAATGGGCCCACGCAGTGCAAATTCTTCCGCGGGATGCCCTTACTGCCGCCGCGTGCTGGGATCACCGCAAGGACACTCATATCTTTCCAGGTCATGAGAACAGGGATTGCTTATGGGCTGTTGTGTGCTGAGACATGGCCGTTAGTCTATCGTTTATTAATCTCGAAAAGATCCGGTTCGCGGGTACTTACAACTAGCGCTTGTCGCCCGCTTATCAGCTTGGTCAGGCGGTCAACCTTATCTTGCATCTTCGTTGTTGAAATTTCGGGGAATCGTTGGCGAACGAAACCTTGGCTATACCGTGCTACCCCGACGAAGGTCTGGATCGACTTGGAAAGCGATCGAAGTTCGGCTCGCGCAATGCCCAATAGGCGACTCGAGGCCTTTGTTGGTCTGGTTAAACGCGTGCGATCATATATAAGATTGACAATTTTGTGTGCGGCCAAGGTCTCGTCCATAGGTCGGATGAATCGTGATAATAGAGCCTGCGCTTGTGGTGGGGTGCATCTGGGTAGCGGGTCTTCGTATGTCGCGCTAATGAACTCTATCACTGCGGTCGCGCTGATTGCGCGCTCACCGAGCTTGTTCGGCAGTTCGAATTCGTAGCGTGAGTCATCGATTGGAACGAATGAGATAATGGGGGTGCCGAGTAGTGAGCTTTCTACTGCGGTCGTACAACCGTTGTGCACGAGGCAGCGGGCGGCGAGTAGCCACGGAATGACATTACCTTCAGCATTTATATGGACGTTCGGTACCTCGGAAAATTCATTTAGCCAGAAAACGTGGTCCTCGGCAGGGTGCGGTCGCAAGATCACTGAGTTATCAGGAAATGCGTGTGCAATTTTAGGGACCAGTTTTGTGAACGCTTGCATAACTTTTCGACGGTAGTCGAAAAGACCCCTCGCGTAGCCAGGGGGCATGCCGCTAGCTCCACGCCCTAAAGGACCTGCGACGGTGTCTCTTCCACCGGTACGGACAAGATTGAGTCTGTCGGCATAACCATTCACGGACCCGAAATTAGTATTTACAAGGATGAAATCTCCATGCTCGCGGGTGAGCGCTGCGGTGTCCTGGTCGAAATACGAAGACATGTCCTGTCGGAGAAGATCTGCTCTCGGGTTACCTAGAACACGAATATCTTCCGTATCGAAATTCGGATGTGCTTGTAATAATTCCCGATTATCTTCCCCCCAGGCAATAATCACATCAATCAGTTTGAGTGCTTCGGTACCGATGCGCCGGGCATAGTAAATCTGTGATGGGTAATGCACTACCGCCTCTTCATCCCAGGCAATTATGGTATGGCCGAGGTTCCGATTAATCTGGAACATTTTCGTATTTTCGCGCGACATCGATTTCGCTAAATAGATGCTCGGTGGAAAGCGTCCGACTCTCGCATCAACTAAGCCTCTCCAACCAATAATGCTTGAAAACCCTTGCTGCGCCGCTACACACGCCAAGAGTATTTTTGCGTCTAGCTCGCGAACTTGGTTCTCGACCGGTAGGATTAAATATGGCCTTGGCATCGGCTCATTTGTATCAGAGAATCGGTAAAAATTCAGTTAATACCATTTACAGCGTATTATCGCATTAATTACTAAATCTTAATGTAAGGACAGAGAAGTTGTCACCTCGGATCAGGAATTCGCAAGATAGGTTAAATATATAATGTGTTCGCTCGTAGCATCTTGTAGCCGTTGGGTCCATATTAAGGGCCCATCAGACAGGGCTTTTCCGACTCGCGTTCGACGTGGGTGCATCCCCCAGTTCCGTCTGGTAGGGCCCTGAACGTGGCCCGCCCGTTAATCGTTGCGGAAGTCGGTTGCAACCACAAAGGCGAAATGGCCATAGCTCGGGAAATGATACGTTCAGCTGCCCAATTCGCCAAGGCTGATTACGTGAAGTTCCAGAAACGTTGTAACGCTGAGCTATTAACTGAAGAGGAGTACAACGCGCCGCATCCTAATCCAGGTAACAGTTTCGGAGAAAATTATGGCCGACACCGTGAATTCCTTGAATTTGGAGTAGATCAGCACCGAGAACTCATGACAATTTGCCGGGAATTCGGTATTGGATACTCATCGTCGGTATGGGACGTGACATCAGCCGCAGAGATCGCGAGTTTGAAACCCGATTTTATCAAGGTACCTTCGGCCTGCAATCTCAACATTCGAATGTTGGAGTATCTTGCGCAGCATTATGATGGGGATATACATGTTTCACTCGGCATGACGACTTTCGAAGAGCAGGCGTCGATCGCGGGCTTATTTCGGGCACTTGGAGTTTCCGATAGAGTTGTATTTTACTCCTGTACGTCTGGTTACCCAGTTCCGCATGAAGACGTTTGCTTGCTGGAAATAACCCGTCTTAAGGAATGTTATGGCGACGAAATTAAAGCCGTTGGATTCTCCGGTCACCACCTTGGTATAGCGGTAGATATGGCAGCGATAGCACTTGGTGCTACCTGGGTCGAGCGTCACTTTACTCTTGATCGAACCTGGAAAGGCACCGATCATGCGGCTTCACTTGAGCCTGATGGCCTAAGAAAGTTGGTGCGAGATGCCGGGGTCGTAAAAAAGGCACTCATGCTTAAAAACACCCCGGTCCTAGAAATTGAATCCGAACAACGAGGGAAGTTAAAGCGTTTTCCAGGGGTACACTTTCCCGGATGAAGTGGATTGCATTGATGCCGCTGAGGGGCGGTTCGAAATCAATCCCGAACAAGAATACCCTTCGTATTGCCGGACGGCCGTTATACGAATGGAGCCTTGAGCAAGCCATAGATTCAAAATGCTTCGATGCAATTTATATTGCGTCCGATTCTCAATCGATTCGAAATACCGTCATCGAAAAATTTTCTGATTTCGTCAATGTTATCGATCGCTCTGCTGCATCTGCGACTGATGCGGCAGCTAGCGAAATCGTCATGCTAGAGGTCGGGCGGCAGGTAAGATTCGATGTGATGTGTTTGATTCAAGCGACGTCGCCATTGACCCTGTCTGATGATTTCATAAAGGCTAAGGATAAGTTCATTTCTGAGTCGTATGACTCGCTTCTTAGTGCGGTGTTGTTCAATCGATTTTTATGGGATGCTGATGAAAAACCGATCAACTACGATCCTACCCGGAGGCCGCGAAGACAAGAAGCTGCCGTTCAGTATATGGAAAATGGCGCATTCTATTTTACGACTGCTAAAGTTTTAGAAAAACAAAAATGTCGTCTCGGTGGAAAGATCGGGATTCATGTTATGCCACCTGATACCGCCTGCGAGATTGATGAGCCGCGGGATTGGGCCTTGTGCGAGCGGCTATTGTTGGATCGCAGCGAAGAGCAATTACGACGTGTGCTCAGCAAGATAGACACGTTGGTGGTTGATGTGGATGGGACGCTAACTGATGGTGGGATGTATTACGGTGCGGACGGAGAGGCACTGAAGAAATTCCACACGCGTGACGGCAAAGGGTTGCAGCTCATCGCAGAGCAGGGCGTTCGCATCTGTGTGGTCAGCTCAGAAGATAGCCCTGCTATGGCTGCCCGGATTCGGAAACTTGGTATATCTGATTATTATCCGGGAATTCAAAATAAACTCGAATTACTGCTAGAAAAAATCGAATCATGGAAAACGGCACTGGAGCGCATCTGTGTTATTGGTGACGACTTGGGTGATCTCGACTTGATCAAACACGTCGGTTTTTCATTTTGTCCCGCAGATGCAGTTTCCGAAGTCAGCGCGCATGTGGATTACATTTGCCGCGCGAGCGGGGGCACTGGTGCGGTTCGAGAGGCGTGCGATCTTATTTGTGCCGCAAAGATGGATCGGACAAACAATAGTGACGATGCGGAAGGGATCTTAGTCGGCGACTAGATGAGCACTGTCATTGAATTCCTACGCATCTACCCGGCTCGCAGCGCGCTGATGCTCATTTGTCTTGTTGTAGCCGGTACGGCAGAGGGACTTAGTCTCACCGCCTTATTACCGATGCTGTCTGTCGCCGCTGGGGGCGGATCCACTGAGGGGATGGGAGAACTCGTGTTAAAGGGGTTGGCTTGGGCGCAAATTCAGCCAACGATTGGGGCGTTATTACTCATAATTGTTGCAGGAATAATCTTAAAAAGTGGCTTATTGCTGGTTGCAAATCGGCAGGTTGGTTATACCGTAGCGAGGGTAGCCACTGATTTTCGAATCACGTTGATTAACGCTTTACTAGCCTGTGAATGGCAGTATTTCGCTAGGCAGCGTGCCGGTCAGCTAGCGAACTCCGTTGCAACAGAAGCTAATCGTGCGGCTATGGGGTTTGAGTTTGGTGCTCGCGGAATTTCATATTTTTTTCAAATCATTGTATATGCCGGCGTCGCGTTTATGATTTCATGGGAGGCGACACTAGTGTCGATCGGACTTGGATTATTGTCGGCCACGTTGATGCACTCGATGATGCGCGCCGCGCGCCGAGCTGGTGTTGGCCAGACGGAATTGATGAGAGCGTTATTATCCTACCTCACAGATGTGCTGCGATCGGTGAAGCCACTAAAAGCGATGTCGCGCGACTCCGTGGCACAGGCCTCATTGCAGCAACAAACAGACGGCCTTGAAGATGCAATACGTCGCGAAGTGATGAGTCGTGAATCGCTACGAGCACTGCAAGATCCGCTACTCGCGGCGCTCGCGGCTTTTGCCTTATACGTTGCATTAAGTTGGTGGGGCCTTAGTCTCCCCGAAGTTATGGTGCTCGTTTTTCTGCATGTGAGGTTACTTGGTTTGCTCAATAAAGCGCAGCGTGAATATCAAAAAGTTATGGTTCAGGAAAGCGCCTATAAGTCACTCAAAAAAACGATCTCGGATGCACAACTAGAGGTAGAACGCGGTGGTGGGACGATAACGCCGACGCTCGAGCGCTCGATTGATATGGAGAAGCTATATTTTAGCTATGAAAAAGACCCTATATTCGAGAACCTCAGCGTGACAATTCCGGCGCGTTCTTTTGTCGCGATAACAGCTCCTTCAGGCACTGGAAAAAGCACCTTTCTCGACTTATTGTGCGGTTTGCTCAAACCGCAGGGTGGGGTTGTTCGTATAGATGGCGTTCCGTTGAATGATCTGGATTTGCGTCAGTGGCGACGTCTCATTGGTTATGTGCCGCAGGAAACAGTGCTCTTGCACGATACTATTCTAAACAATGTCCTTATAGGAGAAGCGGAGCCGACCGAAGAGGATGCGTGTCGGGCTTTGACGCAAGCCGGTCTGTGGAATTTCGTGTCTAGTTTGCCAGACGGAGTAAATACGATTGTTGGAGAACGTGGTGACCGACTCTCCGGCGGCCAAGGTCAACGTGTCGCGATCGCGAGGGCACTCGCGCACAATCCGAAAATCCTAATCTTAGACGAACCAACGAGTTCTCTCGATCGTGTCAATGCCCAGCTAATCTGCGATACGTTGGCTGAGCTTTCTAGGAACCTTACAGTTGTGGTTGCCTCCCACCACGATCTTATTGTCGAGCGGGCTGACCTGGAAATAAAGCTTCAAGCGGATGTTAAACAAGCCTCATTAGGCTCAAATGGCGGTATGCCATCCACCTGAGGCTGTCGCTAGCGGCAGCGAGCCAAATAGATCGTATTGTGACCTGCAATTCCAGTCAGTGGATTAGGGACTGGGATAACGTGATTGGTAGTCGTAGCAAATATCTCACTTAAGAGTGACGAAAACGACTCCTGAGGAGGTTCATTTGACCACAACGCAAACACACCAGAATCGTGTAGGCAGTCACGCAATCGCGTTAACCCACTGGCGGTGTACAAGGTTTGATTATCCGCTTGTAATAGGTTTCCTGGTGAATGATCGATATCAAGCAAAATGACATGATAGCGGTTAGCGCTTTTTGTGGACTTAAGTGAGCTGAATTTATTTGCAACCAGTGCGAAGAAGTCTCCAGCCTCGTAGCTGCAGCGCGGATCATCGTTGAGTATTTCGCTCACCGGGAGAAGACCTTGTTTATGCCACGATATTACATAAGGGAGTACTTCGATGATTGTCATCGATTGCACTCGTCTATCTGCCAAGACAGCTGCGGCCGTGTACCCGAGACCAAGTCCACCGACCATGACGTCGAGCTTTGCAGAGTCACAACACGACAACCCAAGTTCTGCTAATGCGATTTCACCTGCGGTAAACAAGCTCGACATCAAAAACTCGTCGTTTAATATAACTTCGAACACATCGGTCTGGCCTGTAGCCGGGAAACGGCGGCGGCGTAAAATCAACTCTCCGATCGACGTATGTTGATAGTCAAGCTCTGCGATATTAATACTCATACAGAATCATTGGTTCACGAGGTCGTGCGCATACGGTCGGTAAACATCGCAATATTATCTAGTTCCCTCATAATGTCAGTTGCGCTACGGGGTAAGAAAAAGACGAACCCTCGTGCACCGCGTGCGGTAAAATCCTCGATGACTGCCTCGTCATGTGGTGCACCGAATAAATAAAGGGTCAGCGCGCTGAATTCCCGCTCAAATTTAGTGCATGCGGCTTTAAGATCTGTGATTGGATCACCCACATAACGTTCATAGATTGGCATCCATCCATCGGCATAAGCAGCGACGCGCGCGGGGACCTGGGCAGAATTCGAGCCGATATATATTGGCGGTCCTCCGGCTTGGACCGGTTTCGGTCGTGACCAAACCGGATCGAAATCAACATATTTCCCATGGAATTCCGCTGGATCATTGTTCCATAGTGTGCGGATAGCTAGCGCTCGTTCTCGCACCACAGCCCATCGATGTTTAAATGAGCTGCCATGGTTTTCTATCGCTTCACGGATAAAGCCGCCTGCGACACCAAAGATCACACGTCCATTGGAGATTCGATCGAGGGACGCGATAGACTTTGCTGTGATGATAGGGTCCCGTTCTGTTAGTAGGCAAACTCCAGTTCCGAGTTTTATACGAGTAGTTACTGCGGCACAGGCAGCAAGTGCGGTGATCGAATCGTACATGCGCGCGAATGGTTTGACTGCGTCCGAGCTACTGTACGCATTTTGCGTGTGTTTCACCGGGACGTGGCTACCTTCTGCAAAAAACAGCATGTCTAATCCACGTTCTTCTGAGGCAATAGCAAGTTCAACTGGGTTTGGACCTAGATCGGTTGGTAATAGACAGACGCCAAATTGCGTTAGCGGTTCGCTGGTGCGCGGAGGTATGGGCGTAATGGACCTCATTTCCTTGTTAGACCATGGCTTGGAGCCCGAGCATCAGATTTCGTCGCGAAAATTGTTCATAGATCAGCATGCCGATAGTTAGCGGGCTTAAAGAGTGCTGATTATAAACATTAATAGATTGTTCTAAGCATCGCCTCAGTTTTTATAGAGCGTAAGGCTATAATGCAGATAGAAAAGTTTGTTTTCCCCATGTATTAGATGCCCATAGTACATCGGTTATTAATCAGGCTAGCCCGAAATCCAGGTATCCCTTTACAATATGCGCTAATAATGGGGATTTAACTCATGAATGCATACACCATCATCGACGTAGACACACATGTGACCGAAGTTCCGGACCTATGGACTGAACGTTTACCTTCCCGTCTGCGCGATGCCGGACCTCGGGTCGAAACTGACAAACGAGGTCGCCAGTGGTGGATGATTGGCGGTCACCGCACGGTACCGGTCGGGATGACCGCTACCGCGGGTTCTGGTGACATGAAAGACCCACCGCACGGCTATGACGAAATGCACCGTGGTGCGTTTGATGCCCAGGCGCGCCTCAAATACATGGATGAAATGGGGATTTGGGCAATGATTTTGTATCCGAATGTCGGAGGGTTCGGGGCACAAGAGTTCCTGCGCTTAGATGATAGGGAGTTGATGTTGGCCTGTGTTACTGCATATAACGACTGGCAAACGGAATGGGCTTCCGCCGATAGCCGGCGCCTGTTACCCGTCACATCTATTCCATTTTGGGATATCGACGCTTCCGTTAGGGAGATCCGGCGCTGCGCATCGATGGGGCACAAAGGTATCTTGTTCACTGGCGAACCGCAATCATACGGACAGCCGATCCTCGGTGATCCACATTGGGACCCTTTGTGGAGTGTCGCGGTAGATTGCAACCTGCCGGTCAGCTTTCACATTGGATCTGGCAATATGGAAGGGGGATTGAGTAGGGAAAAGATGAAGACCTATGGTCGCATGGCGACCTTTGCGGAATTTTCAGTTAAGCTCTTTATGAACAACGGTTCGCAGCTCTGTGACCTTCTAATGTCCGGCGTTCTTGCACGCTTTCCTGAGATAAAGTTTGTCTCTGTGGAGAGTGGTATAGGGTGGGTGCCATTCGTTTTGGAGGCGCTCGACTACCAATTTCATGGGAATAGAGTTCGTGACGAGCGGCCAGATCTAGAATTACTCCCTTCAGAATATTTCGCTAGAAATGTCTATGCGTGTTACTGGTTCGAACAGATTGCGCCCCGACACCTGCTCGATGCAGTTGGCATCGATAACATTCTGTTCGAAACGGACTTCCCGCATCCGACCTCGCTTTACGGGGACGAAGTAAAAGCTCGCATCGACGCCGGACTGTCTGAGTGTGGCGCCGAGGCAAAGAAAAAAATCTTATGGGGAAACGCGCAGAAGTTGTACGGGGTGGAAGATCCCCCCACTTAGGTTACTTTGCGCCTTTGAAGTTATTCCAAGGTCTCTCGGAATAGATTTACGTTTTGATTAAGGACAAGCAACGGGATTATGTAACTGGGCGCCTCCATGTGAACTGAGGGGGTGATCTGATCGTCAATTTCTTGTATAAAAAACGAAGCCACAGCATATCAATTGCACGCGACGTTGTTCGCGGTTGCCATAAGGAACCTTCTCAATGAAAGTTTCAGCCTTCCATTTGATGCCCCACCGTGATTTGCCTGATGACTTTGAACTGAAGCACAAGTCGGCCTGGTTTACTTTACCGTTCAACGAGGTGGCAGACCGTAATAAGGTAACGCAATATTACAATTGGACTTTGGACGAGTTGATCTATATGGCGAATGCCGGATTCGATGGTGTCTGTACGAACGAGCATCACCAGAACGCGTATGGCTTCATGGTTAATCCAAACATGATGGGATCTGTTCTAGCCCGAGCGACACGAGATCGAAATACAGCAATTATTCAGATGGGCGAGACCGCAGTGTTTTTAAATCCTCCGATCCGGGTTGCTGAAGAATACGCCATGCTCGACTCGATATCCGGTGGACGTTTGGTGGCTGGGTTCCCCGTTGGCCTCGGAGGCGATTTTTCGTACAGCTATGGCATGGCGCCAATGGAACAGCGCGGGCGCTATCGCGAGGCGCATGATCTCATTCTCAAGGCCTGGCAGGCAGAGGAAGTTTTCGCTTGGAACGGTAAGTATTATCAGCTACCTATGGTCAACACTTGGCCGAGACCGGTGCAGCAACCGCATCCACCAATATGGGTGCCCGGTAACGCGAGTCCGAGTACGTGGGAATTCGTTGTCGAGCGTGACTATTGTTACTGTTACCTGACCTATTTCGGCGCAAAGGGTGCGGGAGCTACGGTGAATGGCTATTGGGACAAAGTCGAAGAGTTGGGTCGCGATCGCAATCCGTATCGTATGGGGTACCTTATCCCTGTCGGTGTGTCTGAGACTGATGAGCAGGCGGAGGCGGATTTCGGCAATGCAATTGAATACTTCTATCACAAATTGCTCCATATTCCTGAAGCGTTGTTTGTACCTCCAGGTCATATGACTCATTCAAGCCTTGAGTATCTATTGACTAAAAGACCGTTGCCGCCATTTGACCAGCTCAAGCAGAACACCTTTCGAGATTTTGACCGAGATGAATACCTCGTCACTGGCAGCGCAGCAACGGTTACGGACCGGTTACTTGACATTATTAAGCGTTTAAACGTCGGTAACCTTATGGTGTTGTTGCACTTCGGCAACATGTCGCATGAGAAATGCATAGAAAACATCGATCGTTTTGTGGCCGGCGTGCTGCCAACGTTACAAACAGTGTGGGATGATGAGGGATGGGAAAATCATTGGTGGCCTGAGGCAGCGACACGCGTTTTGCAGGACGCGGCGGCATAGTTCATGGTTGGTGACAAAGAATGAAGAAGGTCCGTACAAAATCGGTACCCGTACTTGGCGGGTCGTTAGACTTAACAGTCAACATTGCCGGTCAGGGCGCACCATTGGTTTTCCTCCATTCAGCCGGTGGGTTTTATTGGGATGATTTTCTAGACGGTCTAGCCGACAACTACACTGTATATGCCCCGTATTTTCCTGGGACTGTGCCAGGGAAACCCAACGAGATCGATATAATCGAAAATCTTTGGGATGCGGTGCTTGCCTATGATGATCTGCTTGATGGTTTGGGGTTAACAAAAACTGTTCTAATTGGCCATTCCTTCGGTGGTCTGATGGCCTGTGAGCTTGCGGCTCAGCGTCGCGCAGGCATCCAGAAACTTATTCTCATTGCTCCGATTGGTCTTTGGCGCGAGGATTCACCGTATACGGTCGCGGATTGGTGCGCAGTCGGTCCGGATGAACTTATGGATGTTTTATTCCATCAAGTTGACGAACCTCGTGTGCGAGCGCGAATGACGATGCCAGAAGACGAACATGAAGCGGCCCTTGCACAAGTGAATTTCATTTGGACTTTAGGTTGTACTGCCAAGGTGATTTGGCCGATCCCGGATAAAGGCCTTAACAAGCGCATCCACCGGATATCGGCGCCGAGTCTTGTCGTATGGGGTGAGAATGACCGGTTAATACCACCAGTCTATGCTGAGGAGTTTGGAGAAAAAATCCCAACTGCGGAAGTCTTTATTATCCCCGAGTGCGGCCACGAGCCCCCTCTAGAACAGACCGATACATTGAGTGCGCGGGTAGCTTCCTTTTTGTCCACATAACCCCGATTTACTGACACTTTTAACCAGCGGCCGAACCTGCGTAGCGGCGAACCCGTTTCGTTCGACTGAGCCCATCTTTGGTGCCATTGCCCTCGGATGGGCTCCTTTTCAGATTTACGTTGAGATGATTACGCGTCGTTTTTACAGAAAAAATTAAGCTTATTGCCCTCTAGGTCACGGAAATAACCGATATAAAACATCTCGGCACGGACACCAGGCGCGCCTTCATCGGTACCGCCTAATTCAATTGCTTTGGCATATAGCCGATCGACTGCTGCCGGATTTTCTGCGCCAATAGATATCATTGTGCCATTCCCGACCGTCGCAGGGTTTTCATCGAAAGGTTTTATTATGGCGAACATCGCTTGGCCGGGCCCTGTCGCCCAGGCAGTGAGTCGTTCGCTTTCCATCACGCGGCCCGCGCCGATTTCTTCGAACAATGCGTCATAAAACTTTCCGGCCCGATCGGGATCATTTGTTCCAAGTGTAATGTAGGCGATCATATCTTTCTCCGTTGGACTTACTATTTTTAATATTTTTGCCCCCGCCACAGATTGTGTATTCAGAGCTAACCATAAGCGAGGTCAATGTGCATGGTAGCATCATACTAACTTGCGAACTCCGTGAATGCGCTCTAGGGAGGACACCTAAGTAAAATTAGTGGCGCGATAATTTTTGCCGATACCATGGGGATGATATCGCATCGCAGCATATTCATGCAGTTCGCTTCGCGAAGTTACTGCTAATGGCTAGATTATCCTAGGTAAAGCTATTTTTCGACGTGTTGCGCCAATGCGGTTTATTGATACCGAATTATTTTCAGAAAAAAATCTTCTAATGATTCGGGGAAAATAGCGATATAGTCATACAGCATCTTAAGCTAAGTCTCGTTTCAATAGAGTATCGCTCTATAACCGAAGGAAAACTGTCATGGAATCACAACAACACCTATTCTCCGACCCGGAGATCTCTTTTCTGGATCAAGCTAAATTACAAGCGCGTGTACTGGTCCCTGTCCTAAATGCAATACGGGATCGTATTGGTAAGGTCGAGGCGGATCGATTGGTTGCGAATGCGCTACGCGATTGGTCGCAGGCTCAATTTAATCATGTCGCGAATGCGGCAAAAGAGGATAAGTTAAATCACTGGCAAGCGATTTGGGGTGATGTCTTTAAGAAACTCGACGAAGGTTTCGAGATGGATGTTTTACAGGATGATGATGCGAAGCAAAATTTCAACGTTACACATTGTCCCTACGCGGATTATTTCAACGAGCTAGACGAGCCTGAATTAGGTTCCCTACTACTATGTGAACAAGACGTCCATCTGGCCAACGCCGTTG
>CAYFFH010000009.1:0-23608 GCA_964342175.1 uncultured Enterobacteriaceae bacterium
AGCTTCGTGTTTTTATGTCGGCTTTCGCAAGCGCCCGCTCCAATACCCATCTTATTGCGTGATCATCGTCTACGATCCAGACCTCATGATGATGATTCACTTTCCGTCTCCTATCGGAAGCCAAACGGTAAACTCTGTGTGCCCTGGCTCACTCTTGAAAGCAATTAACCCTCCATGATCGCTAACCATCGATTGGGCCAGCGGCAAACCCAAACCGGATCCATCTGCATGCCCTGATACCATGGGGAAAAAAATACCCTCGGAGATCTCAGGAGCGACGCCGACACCATTGTCGATAACATCGACACGCATGACCAAGCTATGCACTTTATCACCGATGGTGAAATTACGATCCGCACGACTACGCACCATTATGTTGGCATCGATACCATCGACTGCGCGCACTGCGTTACGGACCAAATTTAAAAACGCCTGAATCAGTCGATCTCGATCACCCTTTATAACTGGAAGACTCGGATCGTAATCTCGCACTATTTTTATGGCGCCGCTATGCTCGGCCTCGACCACCTGACTGACCTGCTCGAGCACTTCGTGGATATTCACCCAATCAGTTTCGGAGTGGCCACGCGGCCCCAGCATCCTATCGACAAGCGCGTGGAGCCGATCCACTTCGCCAACAATGATCTGCGTATATTCAGCCAGGCGGTGATCTTCAAGCTCACGTTCTAACAGTTGTGCTGCGCCCCGAATTCCGCCCAAAGGATTTTTTACTTCATGAGCCAGTCCGCGCATCAGCACCGCGGACACATAATTTTGCCTCACCATATTTTCTTCGAGCTGAATCCTTTGGTGTCGCTCGACACTCGCGATTTCAATCACGGCCCTTACTTCGGTATCGCTGCCCCCAATCCATGGCGAAACAGTAAAATCAACAACGATCGATTGCATATTCATTGGTGTTAACGTCATATCACGCTCTGTAAACGAGCGTTGCTCTGCCAATGCACGCGTAATTATTTGGATGAATTCATACCCGCCAACGATAACCTCTTGCAATTTTCGTCCTACGAGTTTTGTCGCGCTCTGCTCTAATAGGCTTTCTGCTGCGGAATTGACTTGGGTTATACCGAGGCTTCGGTTTACAACCAATACCGACGTGGCGAGAATCCTAAACAAGGCTCTGTCGTTATCCGGGCAATGCTCATCTGTCTTGTTCATTTCGCACTATTATGGTGCATTTTCTTAAAAATGTTCTGGCTCGTCATAATCAAATCATGCTGCTCACCATCCTGCATTATTTATGCTTTACTTCCACTTATTGGAGACATGCTTCCGGAATCGAATAAACACAACGTAGTGTCAAGGCTGTGACCGCAGAGCCACGAATTAGGCAGCACAATATACCCGATATTCGAATCACACAATCCGAACTGAGACACTCGATGACGGAGGTGTGCTAGGGGGCAACTTCCCCCGCCGGTGGCAGGGGAAGTACAAGTAATTGTGACCGGATGCGACGCAATTAGACGCTATAATACATGTCGTACTCAATCGGGTGGGTAGTCATACGCAACGCGGTTACTTCTTCCATTTTGAGTTCGATGTAAGCATCGATGCAATCATCGGA
Source organism: uncultured Enterobacteriaceae bacterium (assembly GCA_964342175.1). Taxonomy (GTDB): domain Bacteria; phylum Pseudomonadota; class Gammaproteobacteria; genus UBA11873. The sequence continues at coordinate 1,589 of CAYFFH010000009.1, forward strand.
AAATACATCACCGGCTTTAAGAAAGTTCCGATCTGTATCCAGTGATTCCAACGCCTGGTCGAGGCTATAACATACTGTCGCTATACCCTTTTCTTCCTCCGGACGTAGATCATAAAGATCCTTGTCCATCGCAGCCCCCGGTTCCAGTTTATTTAAAATGCCATCTAGCCCCGCCATCATCATCGCCGTAAAGGTGAAGTACGGGTTGCCAGAGGAGTCAGGAAACCGCACCTCGATGCGGCGCGCTTTCGGGCTTGAAACCCATGGGATACGGATCGATGCAGAACGATTACGGGCAGAATACGCCAATAGTGTCGGCGCTTCGAAACCCGGCACCAGCCGCTTGTAACTATTTGTAGATGCATTAGTGAACGCGTTTAGTGCGCGCGCGTGTTTAATGATCCCGCCGATATAATGCAATGCAGTATCGGACAAACCGCCGTAACCATCGCCGGCAAAGATATTCTCACCACCTTTCGCAAGCGACTGATGCACGTGCATACCATTACCGTTATCGCCGACCAAAGGCTTTGGCATAAACGTCGCTGTCTTACCAAAGGTGTGTGCAACATTGTGCACGGCATACTTCAAAATCTGCAGCGTATCAGCGCGTCTCACCAATGTGTCAAAACGCGTTCCTATTTCACATTGCCCAGCAGTCGCTACTTCATGGTGATGAACTTCGACAGGCAAGCCCATTGACTCCATCACTAGACACATAGCCGACCGGAGATCCTGCAAGGAATCGACTGGCGGTACCGGAAAATACCCACCTTTTACGCCTGGCCGATGGCCAATGTTGCCGTCTTCAAATACTTTCTCGGAATTCCATGAACTCTCGTCAGAATCAATTTCGTAAAAAGACCCGCGCATTTCTACACTCCAACGAACATCATCGAAGACAAAGAACTCGGGTTCTGGTCCGAAGTACGCGGCGTCGCCGATACCGGTTGAACTCAAATAAGCCTCGGCCCGTTTCGCCAAAGAACGCGGGCAACGATCGTAACCCACGCCTGTTGTCGGTTCGACAACATCACAACGTAAGTTTAAGGTTTTTTCTTCGAAAAAAGGGTCAACGATTGCAGTAGAGGTATCTGGCATAAGGATCATATCTGACTCATTAATGCCTTTCCATCCAGCAATCGACGAGCCATCAAACATTTTTCCATCTTCGAGCATCTCGGCGTCGCAGACGCTTGCCGGAATCGTTACGTGTTGCTCCTTACCTTTTGTATCTGTAAACCGCAAGTCGACGAAGTGAATATCTTCATCTTTTATGGTCTTTAGGACATTATCAACTGACATTTTTTATTCCTCCAACGCATGAGTCATATGTTTTTTTAATACTTCTTGCCTATCAACGCCATAAGCCCGCAGCTGCGAAGATATCCTTCTATACCAAGATTCGAGCTGACCTCCAAATGTGGACTGCAGGAGTAGCCGACTACATCGGTTGGTTTACACAATCTATGCTTGCACTATACCGCCATTTCAATTTGCGTCTAAGCTAAAACCGCTATATACCACATCTTGTTTATTCATAAAGACAGCTCTCTGCCTTTTTTATTAGGAATCTCTCAGGCTAGTCGATGCTCCCTTGCATAAAGTTGAGGGCCGGTCTCGCGCTCGCGGGCGAGATGAAACTTATCGCGATCAATCAACACCTCGGCCGGTCGGGGCCTTGCATTGTAATTCGATGCCATTACAAAGCCGTAGGCCCCGCAATCCATCAACGCAATCAAATCGCCGCCAGAAACACCTAATTTCCGGTCGCGCGCAAGAAAATCGCCACTCTCGCAAACTGGGCCGACCACATCCACGACGTGCTCTTCGATACCCGCGGTTACAGGTAGCACATCATGGTGCGCTTGATACAGCGCTGGTCGAATTAACTCAGTCATGGCCGCGTCGCATATCACGAACGTTTTCTGCGGCGTGTGCTTAAGGTATTGGACACGACTAAGTAATGCGCCAGCAGCGCCCACTAAGGAACGTCCCGGTTCGATCACGATTTCATAACACGGATCAATGATATGGCAAATTGCTTCTACGTACGCCTGGATGGCCGGCGGTGATTCATCGTTATAAACGATTCCAAGACCTCCACCGACATCGACATGGTCAACTTCTATATGTTCGCGTTGCAGCGATTTAACCAACTTCATTACCCGCTCAGCTGCGTCGATGATCGGCGTAAGCGCGGTCAGCTGTGACCCTATGTGGCACGCGACCCCAGCGACTCGGAGACTCGGTAACGCTGCGATCTGGCGATAGACGTCCATTGCATCGGCCATTGGGATACCGAACTTATTCTCATTCAATCCAGTCGCGATGTACGGGTGTGTATCTGCATCAACATCGGGGTTAACACGGACCGCGACCGGCGCCTTGAGCCCTAGCCCAGCGGCAACTTTTGCAAGTAATTGCAATTCTTCAATTGATTCGACATTGAAACAAGCGATATCAGCTTTGAGTGCTTGTTCAAGCTCTGCACGAGTCTTCCCGACTCCGGCAAATGTCACCGTTTGCTGACTTCCACCTGCTGCACCGACGCGGTCTAATTCACCACCGGAGACAATATCGAACGCGGAACCCAAACGAGCAAGTACGTCAAGTATCGCGAGGTTTCCGTTTGCCTTAACGGCATAGCAGATCCGATGACGACGCTGGCCAAACGCAGCACTATAAGCTTTAAAGTTCGACTCGATAATTGCGCGTGAGTATACGTAACACGGAGTGCCATACTTTTCCGCAATGGAGGCAAATGGGACATCCTCGACAAAAAATCGATTATCTTGATAGTGAAACGACACAGGATAATCGCCTAGAAGTCGGCGTTCTCCGCGGTGGCGTCATACGGGAGGTATAGATCGCCTTTTTGACCACAGGCAGACGTGAATACCAGCATCAGCAGTAGGCTAATTATAGTCGTGAGCCTTTTGGGCGTTTGGATTGGCATGTACGTAATTTCCTTGACACAGACATCGACGTTCGCGCGCGACGTTGAGATTTGCCCCGACGGAGAACGACTGCTTCCGCATGATCGATAACCCATTTGTATCAGGACACAGTTAAACCATCTCAGCCTGTATGATACGGTTTTCGCACGCATCTGCCTATGACGAAGAAGGACCCTATGACAACCGAGTTACAACGAATTATCCTAGAACCTCCCTCGACACCTACCGCCAGCGTTATCTGGCTGCATGGCTTAGGTGCCGATGGGCATGATTTCGAGCCCATTGTCCCCGAATTAGAACTGCATGCCGATCATGGGATCCGCTTCATATTTCCCCACGCACCAATTCGCCCAATAACTATTAACGGTGGAATGGAAATGCGCGCTTGGTACGACATCAGCGATCAGGGACTTGATCGCCAGATTGACGAAACTGGTATTCGCGACTCTGCAGCGGCGATAAAAACGCTTGTCGACCGGGAAATCAAGAATGGAATAGAAAGTCACCGAATTATAGTTGCGGGCTTTTCTCAGGGTGGCGTAATCGCACTACACCTCGGGTTGCGTTATACCCGTCGACTTGCCGGGATACTTGCGTTATCCACATACCTGTCGCTACCTGAAACTCTTGATCGAGAGGCTGATCCGACCCAGCAAAAGCTGCCAATATTCATTGGGCATGGCACTCAGGATCCAATGGTCCCAGAAACCAAAGGCCGTGACAGTGCACAAAAGTTGGAACGTGCCGGCTACTTAGTCGAGTACAAAACCTACGCGATGCAACACTCCGTGTCGCCTTCAGAAATTCAAGATGTGTCGGACTGGGTCAAAAAGCGATTAGAGATTGAGTGAGAAATTCTAGAACCCTCAGGAGATCGGATCGTTTGTTGCACCACAACACTCAACCCAAAAATAGTGGAATAGAGGAGTTAGAGCTCTCAAGCGAGGATATAAGCTAGAATAACCACGATTATTGAAACCACAGCGGATCGAGCTATCGCGACATCTGATGTGTAATGATGAAAGTTGCAATAGTCGGGCGGTTGAGCTCAGAATGGCACAACACATCAATCCAGAGGAAAACGCATTCCATGAGCGATAATATTGTACACGTCACCGATGACAGCTTTGACGATGATGTCCTGCAATCCACGACCCCCGTACTAGTCGATTATTGGGCTGAATGGTGCGGACCGTGCAAAATGATTGCACCCCTACTTGAAGAAATTTCTGGTGACTACGAAAAACAACTCACGATAGCAAAGCTCGACGTCGATTCGAACCAGGGCACCTCGGAAAAATACGGTATTCGTGGCATTCCGACCCTAATGCTATTCAAGGAAGGTGATGTAGTTGCGACCCACGTAGGTGCCTTGTCAAAGTCACAATTGACAGCATTTATTGACGGGAATATATAGTCCCTGTTCAACCAAACACTTTGAGCAAACCATCGTTGGAGTAAACAGCTAAAGATAATAGCTGGACGTCGCTAATCTTGCGTGCTATGTTCTAACCGTAGCGCCAATTGTGACCTTTCCTGGTGCTTTCCCAAAATCAAAATATCACTTCTTTCAACTCTCGTGCCCACGCACGCGTGCAAAACCAGCATTAAAAATCACATGATGAACCTAACGGATCTTAAACAAAAAGCCGCTTCAGAATTAGTCGACCTAGCCGACGAAATGGGCCTAGACGGCGTTGGTCGGGCTCGTAAACAAGACGTCATATTTGGGATACTCAAGGCCCATGCGAAAAAAGGTGAGGATATTTCCGGCGACGGCGTCCTGGAAATTCTCCAAGACGGCTTTGGTTTCCTGCGATCGGCAGACTGCTCTTACCTTGCCGGACCCGACGATATTTATGTCTCGCCGAGCCAGATTCGGCGGTTCAATTTACGCACTGGCGATACAATTTCGGGGAAGATTAGGCCGCCGAAAGATGGCGAGCGATATTTCGCGCTACTGAAGGTCGGCGAAATTAATTTCGAACCACCGGAAAACGCAAAAAACAAAGTTCTATTTGAAAATCTAACGCCCTTATTCGCCGACGAACGCTTAAACCTTGAACTGGGTAATGGCTCAACAGAGGACCTTACCCCACGTGTGATCGATCTGACTGCCCCGATCGGTAAAGGTCAACGCGGCCTTGTTATTTCACCGCCGAAAGCTGGGAAGACGATGATGCTAGAAAGCATCGCACATTCAATGGAGGCGAATAATCCTGATTGCTACTTCATCGTGCTATTGATAGATGAACGTCCTGAAGAAGTGACGGAAATGCAGCGCGCCGTTAAAGGCGAGGTTATCAGCAGCACGTTCGATGAGCCCGCGAGTCGTCACGTTCAAGTTGCCGAGATGGTGATAGAAAAAGCGAAAAGATTAGTCGAGCACAAGCGCGATGTTGTAATTCTGTTGGACTCTATTACGCGACTAGCGCGTGCCTACAACACCGTCGTACCTTCTTCCGGCAAAGTGCTCACTGGGGGCGTCGACGCCAATGCGCTGCAGCGTCCTAAGCGCTTCTTCGGTGCGGCGCGCAACGTCGAAGAGGGTGGTAGCTTGACTATAATCGCCACCGCACTGGTTGACACGGGTTCACGAATGGACGACGTCATCTATGAAGAATTCAAAGGCACCGGAAATATGGAGATACATCTTGACCGGAAGATTGCAGAAAAACGTATATTCCCTGCCGTAAACATCAATCGCTCTGGCACACGGCGTGAGGAGCGGCTAACAAAACCAGACGAATTGCAAAAGATTTGGATCTTGCGGAAATTACTCCACCCCATGGAAGAAATTGCTGCGATGGAATTCTTACTGGAACGACTAAAAGCGACAAAAAATAATGCCGAGTTTTTCGATTCGATGAAGCGCTAGATTTATCACGACTCACAAACGCCGATATAAACCAGATTTTATAATTCCCCACGTCTTTGCGCGAAAATAGCGTGGTTACTGTCGCGCACAATATCACCAGACCGGAGCGGAAACTCGCCTGTTTTTCGATCTTCGAAATAGAATTTCAGCGTGTGTAAAATAGTTGGGAACGCTAATGCATCCCACGGAATCTGCGACTCTGAGTACAACTCGCATTCAAGGCTCTCCTCGCCTGGAGAAAAATCCAGATCGATCAACTTCCCACGAAACATCATATAGACCTGATCCGTATGTGGAATATTGAGTACCGTATAGAGATCGACAATCTCAACCCGTGCGTTCGCCTCTTCTAGCGTCTCACGGATCGCCGCCTCCAGGGTTGTCTCAGAATTTTCCATAAACCCTGCCGGCAAAGTCCAGTAACCATGGCGTGGCGCGATTGCCCGCTTGCACAGCAATATTTTATCGTCCCACTCTGGGATACAACCAGCAACGATCTTCGGATTTTGATAAAAAACCGTATTGCATTTCGAGCATACATATCGCGGGCGATTGTCACCAGACGGGATCGTCCACGCAAGTTCGCTTGAGCCACAATGGCTACAATAGTTCACACCAATTCACCTGCAACATTAGGAGATATTCACCGAACCATAAAGTTCAGGTACCAAGTATACCCAAAGATTTTCCAATATTGTTGCTTGCGCATTTACATTTGAGAAAGACTCATCACGCTGCCTTAGCGATGAATCATAAAATTCGTTCGGGGTTATCCTTATTTCAAGCAGAAACGTTTCGCCTCGTCGGTACACGCTACCGCGATTAGAATAGATAATTTCTAGGCCGACGCTAATTTTCCAGGTTCTCGTCACCTTCCGACTGCCATGGGGGCGAGACCAATGCGGCAAATTTCAATGTCTCAAAGCCTATGTTTTCAATCCATTGCACTTGACAGGGTCCAATGAAGACGGCATCACCCGAGCTAACGTGTTGCTGTTCGTTGTCTACGTGCACCACCCCTGTTCCAGTGACGATATAATAGACTTCCGTCTGAGACAAACGGTGGCGAAAGGTACGATGCCCCGGCTCTACTTCCGCTATCGCTAAAGAAAACGCTAAATCTATCCCATCATTCTTAGGATGCATAAGCTCACGGACCTTGCAACCATCATTGGCAACAAACTGCGGGCATAGTGACTCCGATTTAATCAGCATGAAATCCTGCTCCAAATTAGTCCTTTGTGACTATAATACGACGATGAACCGCGAAGAGCGCCAGTCTAACTTTGAACACGGTAGAGTTACGAAGATAGGAATCTTGGTCTGTAACCTCGGTACCCCCGATGCCCCAAACGCCCGGGCAGTACGGCGTTTTCTCAGTGAATTTTTGTCCGATGTACGAGTGGTTGAATTACCTCGATTATTGTGGCTGCCGATCCTGCATGGCGTTGTACTCCGGCTGCGCCCACGGCGCTCAGCAGCTGCCTACGCAAAGATCTGGCGTGAAGATGGCTCCCCACTGATGGCTATATCGCTGCGCCAAGGAGCGGCGCTCAGATCTGCCATGGAAGCAAAGTTACCCGGGCGCACTGCAGTTGAAGTTGCTATGCGATATGGCAACCCCTCGATATCAACCGGATTGCGGAAATTACGAGAGATGAACGCTCGTAAGATATTCATCTTGCCACTCTATCCGCAATATGCGGGCTCATCGACTGGCTCCGTTTTTGATGCAGTTTCCGCAGAGCTCGGACGTTGGCGCTGGGTACCGACAATACGGTTTCTTAACGACTACCACGCCGATGAACTTTACATAGGGGCTTTAGCTAAATCAGTACAGACTTACTGGGCGACACACGGCCGTGGCAATCACCTACTGATGTCATTCCACGGTACACCGAAGGCGTCTTTGCTACGTGGCGATCCATATCACTGCCAATGCCAAGCTACCGCACGCTTGTTAGCGGAGCGCCTTCAAGTCCCTGAGTCTGATTGGTCCATAGGCTTTCAATCCCGATTTGGTTGGAACGAGTGGCTACAACCCTATACAACGACCAGACTGCGCCAACTCGGTGGTACAGGACTTAAACAGGTTGACGTCGTTTGCCCTGGATTCGCGGTGGATTGTCTAGAAACACTAGAAGAAATCGAACTCCAATATGACAAAGAGTTCATCAAGGCCGGGGGGGGGTCGCTACGCTATATCCCCGCGCTAAACGATTCCCCCGATCATATCGAGATGTTGACCTCACTAACACTACGAAATATCACCGGTTGGAACGAAGCAGAACCAAACTGGGACGCCTCGCTCGACAAAAGCAAGCGAGAGGCCGTCAAAACACGTGCTGACAGAATGAAAAACCATCGTTCGAGTCAAAATCCATAAAGTGCCGTAATCAACTGCTATGACGACCCGTGTATAGTCACCACCAGGATTCGTCGGCGCGGTGAGGTACGATGCTCCCACAGATACACTCCCTGCCAGATCCCAAGTGCTAGAGAACCATTATCGATCGGTATAGTCATTTCAGATTGCGTAATTACCGACCGAATGTGTGCTGGCATATCATCCGGACCTTCTTGAATATGGGTATAGCGGGAATCGCCGTCCGAGACAAAATCGCCCATGAATAATTCGAGGTCAGCTCGAACGTCAGAATCAGCGTTCTCGCACAAGATCAAAGAGGCACTCGTGTGCTGTAAAAACAGATGGCATAAGCCGCGGGTCGCGCCAGAAGATGCTACGAAAGACTCAATGTCTCGCGAAATCTCAACCATCCCGCGTCCTTTGGTGGCGATATTAAGACGTTCTTGAAACCACATGCGTTAGTATCTCCTGCACAGGTCTGCGATGTTGCGATGGTATACTCGCTGGATAACCGTACCAAAACAGACCAACGACATAGACCTTGTCATAGTTCATCCCTACCAAATCGAAAAATCGCCGGTCCCGGGTTACGTCACCCGTGGTCCATTTTAGGCCTATTCCCTGCTCCCAAAGATACAAGGCCATATTGTGTACGGCACAGCAACACGCTGCATAATCTTCACGGCTACGAATGTCTTCACCGCCAATCTCACAACTTACTACAATCCAGCCAGGCATTTCCGCCCAACGCTTACGCTTGATTTCGGCGATTTTGGAACCTTTGTCCTGAGCCACGATGTCGGCATTGAGATCGGAAATTCGGCGTCCCGTAGCACGATCTAACAGATAGAAATGCCAGGGCTCTGTACGATGATGATTTGGAGCCCAACGCGCGATGTCGACCGCCTGTCTAATAATTTCCGATGGCGGCGAAGTTTGGCTAAAGTGATGTATAGTGCGGCGCTCACGCAGGACACGTCCGACGCCCTTAAAATTACGTCCTTCGGATTCAGACATCCTCGATAAACTCCGTCAAAATTGAACCCAAACTCTGAGTGATTATAACGACATATCGCAATACAGGTTGCCAACTGCTAGCTCGATAGAGAGAATATGATAGTAATATTCAAACATCGAATGAAATTACACATCGCTTTAGACCTTACACGACTCGCACCTACAAAAATGCCACGATCCAGAAGGCAGGCTCAAAGCGGATACTTATTTGCTTCGACCAAGAATGTCCGCCAACAGCATTCTCCTAGGTACACTCGCATTGTGCTAGATATTAGCCGGCCGAATTAAAATGGGTGCCAGCGGATAATTGGATCGATACAATATTGTTCAACACGATTCATTAATATGATGCGTCGCGCCGTGTTTTCTGTCACCGTAAAAAAATGTCAACTACGCTAGAAATACAAATACAGCCGCTCCTTCTAAGAGACATTATGCCGATAAGAAGAAATCAGCAGTGCAAATCAAAACGATAGGAATATTCGGGGGTACGGGCTTTGTTGGGACCCACCTCGCCAACTGCACCGCTGAACTCGGAATGCGCGTGCGAATATTCACTCGCTCTCGAGCTCGAGCGCGGCACTTGTGGCCACTTCCTCATACGGAACTAATCGAGATTAACCCTGGTAACGAGAATAGTATTTCTGAGCAAATCTCAGGATGTGAAGCAGTTATTAATCTCGTTGGGATTTTAAATGAAAAGCGTGACAACGGTGCAGAGTTTCGTCATGTTCACACTGACCTGACTAAGAAGATCATAAAAGCATGCACTGATACCTCGGTGAAGCGTTATATTCATATGAGTGCGCTAAATGCCGATCCGTTTGCGGCGAGTTATTATCTGCGTACAAAGGGCGAAGCTGAAATTGCTTCAATGGCCGCCCACGACGCTGGCTTGCCGACAACGATATTCCGGCCATCGGTGATTTTTGGCCCTAACGACAGTTTCTTTAATCGTTTCGCCCATCTATTGCGGATGTTTCCGGTATTACCACTTGCTTGCGCTGTCACAAAATTTCAACCGGTGTTCGTCGGCGATGTTTCGGAGACAATTCTGAGCGCACTAACTGACCGCACGACGTTCGGTATGCGCTACGACATCGGTGGTCCCGAGGTGACGAGCCTGTTGGAGATTGTGCGGTATACCTCCAACCTTATTAAGAGTAGAGCGCTTATCATACCTTTAGGTCCGGCAATGTCGAAATTGCAAGCGAACCTTTTTGAATATTTTCCAGGTAAGCCATTCTCTCGAGACAACCTTCGCTCAGCGAGCCTTGATAATGTATGTCGTGACAATAATGGGCTATCCCAACTCGGTATCGAACCCACTGCCATTAATGAAGTCGTACCGACCTATCTCGGTGGGAAATTTGAACGGATGCGCTACTACGATTTTCGGTCTGAAGCTCGACGAAAATAAATATGTCCGACAAAACTAACTGTGCGGGTATGCGTATCTATAAGGTCGGGGGAGCCGTTCGCGATGGCCTCCTAGGGCGGAAAGTAAAAGACTGTGATTGGGTCGTCGTCGGAGCCAGCCCGGAAGAAATGAATAATCTTGGGTACCGACGGGTCGGGAAAGATTTTCCGGTATATCTACATCCCGAGACCCATGAAGAATATGCGCTCGCCAGAACAGAACGCAAGACGGGCTACGGCTACTATGGATTTAGTGTCGATTTTTCTACTACCATTACTTTAGAAGAGGATCTCTGCCGACGCGACCTAACGATCAATGCTATTGCCGAAGCCGGGGATGGGTCGCTGATCGATCCTTTCAACGGCCAAGACGATTTACGTGCCGGCATACTCCGCCATATTAGTCCTGCTTTCGTCGAAGATCCTCTCAGAGTTCTCCGAGTCGCGCGGTTCTCTGCACGGCTTGGTTTCGATATTGCACCGGAAACCAACGCATTAATGAGTGAAATATCTGCCGGGGAGGAATTGCTTTCCATTGCCGTAGAGCGAGTATGGTCGGAGTTAGAAAGGGCTCTTTGCGAGACACAACCTGACTTATTCATTCGTACCCTAAGAGCCTGTGGTGCACTTATGGTTTTGTTTCCGGAAATTGACCGTCTGTTCGGGATTTCGCAACCGGGAATACACAAACCGAAAATAGATATTGGTGAATGTCTGTGTCTATCCTTAAAACGAGCCGCAGAACGTAAAGTAGGGTCTACTGTGCTTTTTGCGGTATTAGTAAAACACATCGGGGAAGGCACGACGACTCCAAACTTACCGCCAACCCGTGTCGGATCCGGCGAAAACACTGTTAGCGATTTTTGCAATAAGTTTAAAGTGTCGAAATCTCATCGCGGACTGGCACTCGCGGTCGCCAAATATCATCTACAAATCCATAGTGCACAGGAGTTAAGGCCGAAGAAATTACTCAAGCTTTTGTTAGATTTAGATGCCTTGCGAAGACCAAAACGCTTCGAGGAGATCCTCGTCGCCTGTGAGATAGGCGTACTACCGGGGAGCGGGGAACCGACCGGTGCCTACCCACCTACAGATTATTTGCGCAGAGCATGTCAAATTGTTCGCGCGGTAGATACACGAAAACTCACCGAGCAAAATCTAAATGGCGAAGCACTAAGAGTCGCCCTAGAGAACGCTAGATTAGTCGCGTTGACAAAATCTCAACTTCATTAAAAAGACTGTTAGCAAACGAGGTCCGCCTCCGCAGACTTCTCCTTCTACACGAGTCCAATTGGGCCAAAACCAGCATACAAGAACGAGCCGTGCCTTACCTTTTAGCCAGTCTATAGTCGTCTGCAAAAGTTACGTCGCTATTTTTGGCGAACGGGTCAATTATCGCCCATATATATTTTTCCTAAATTTAATCTCGCATGCGTGGTAAGTAATCAATATACCGTTTAGGATGGGTTACCCCAGAGTTCCATCAATCTTCGATCACGGCCGCAATTAAATCTATAAAATTTATACCGGAACGGATTCTTTAAATAATAATCCTGATGGTAATCCTCCGCCGGATAAAACTTCCCTGCAACGACAACCTCCGTAACAACTGGTACAGAAAAAAACTTAGTTCGTGCCAATGACATCTTTGAAGTATTTGCTAAAGCTTTTTGCTCCTCATCATAGTAAAAGATTCCTGTTCTATATTGGCTACCTCGATCGCAAAATTGGCGATCTGGAGTCGTAGGATCAACATTCAACCAAAACACTTCCAATAGCCTCGTATAAGACACTTTAGTTGGGTCATAGATTACCTGTATCGCTTCAGCGTGCCCTGTACCTCCGGCGGAAACGTCCTTATAAGTCGGATTTTCTTTATGTCCACCAATATATCCGGCGGTAGTAGATATGACTCCCTCTAATTTGTCGTAAGGCGGCTCCATGCACCAAAAGCAACCTCCCGCAAACGTTGCGATTGCCGTCGGGATGACGGCCTCGGTGGCAGGTACTGACTGTGCCGAACTAGTCTGTAGCGTCGTGCCGCCGTAAAGGAGTGCGACGAGTAGAAACAAAAGTTTCCAACTCCGCTTCATTTGTCTCTCCATGTAGTCGTCATAGTCCCCATATAAAACTGCTCTGGTTGCATTAAGCTGCATTAGCAATACACACTAGATCAACTCTGGGTGAACGAAGATGACTCGCACATATCCCTGTTTGCGCGTACCGCTATAAATAAACTGTTAACAAAAACGCTCCGAGCGCAAACCGATAGAGAACGAATGGTAAAACTCCCACTTTTTCTAATGCTCTTAGCAAAATCGCGATGCATAAAAACGCGCTGATACTAGCACCGGCCACGACGATAAGAACACCCATCCAATCGATAACGACTCCGCTTTCGAATAAACGCCAGGCCTCATAACCTGTCGCCAATAAAATTACCGGAATAGACAATAGGAATGAAATACGGGCCGCTGCAGAGCGAGTGAACCCAAGGGCGAGTCCTACGCTAATTGTGATTCCCGACCGTGACGTGCCGGGGATCAACGCTAATGATTGGGCAAATCCAATTAGCGCAATATCGGACCACCGTAAGGTGGCTGTGTTCCGACCTCGCTTCCCAAACCAGTCGGCTGACCACAGAATAACGCCGAATCCAATCGTCGTAACCGCAATGATCACTGGGTCACGCAATTGTGCCGATATGAAATCCCGAGTGAGCCAACCGATCGTCGCAACCGGAATCGTTGCCCAAATAACTGCCCAACCGAGTTTACTATCTTCATTTTTAGTTCCTCCGGTTAGACTTCTACACCAACGCGAAAGCACGTTGTGAAGATCTGAACGGAAATAGACAATGACAGCAATCAAGGTGCCAAAGTGTGCTGCCACGTCGTATACCAATCCATGATCTGGCCAGCCACTGATATATGGCAACAAAATTAGATGCCCTGAGCTTGAGATAGGTAGAAACTCGGTGCTCCCTTGGAGCACCGCGATGGCTATTAATTGCGGGAGAAGCAAAATTTATATTCCATAATCTTATGCAAATTCATAGTCGGCGCCGATCATCACGAAGTTGAAATCCACTCAAAGCTAAATTGTATCCTTTCCCTACTGCTAAAACTTTGAAGCTCGTACCCATTTCAGTCGGCAGCGTAAGAACCTTTATTTCTTGCGCAATCCGAAGTCTGTCTACATCGTTAACGGTTGATGATCTCTGTTCGGCGTCGTCGAGCAATCCTGTCGCCAACAAAAAGTTAGCCTGCTCTGCAAAACCCAAAATCTGGAGATCACAAATATCTACAGCTTCAGCAACATTGGTAAAGTCAACTGATGCGGTAATATCTTGAAGCCCCGGATAACGAAACGGGTCGGTGTGTTTTCGGTGGCGGAAATAACATTGTAAGGTGCCATTCGATCGTTGCGGGTGATAATACTCGTGCCGCGGATAACCGTAGTCGATAATTAGTGCGACGGCGTCCCTCATCATCCGTGACATGTCTATGATCCATGGTTTTACGCCAATATTGATCTCAGACACATATTCGCTCGAATGGTTAATAATGTTGTGCGGCACAACCCTCCGCACTTGGTCGCTGAGCAAAGAGTCAGCAGGCACATCCAACCATGAAAATTCGTTACCCACCAGGCGCACGCGACGTTCATAGATCTTGCCAGCGATAGTTTTAAAACACTTTAAGGGTAGTGCATCGAGAATTTCATTGGCAAGTATCACACCGTCTAGTGGAGATTGGGGCAATTGTGACAACCATTTAACCCGGTTGCATAGAGTGGGCACGTATTGGGCAAGCGTACGTCGCTGCCGTTCACGCATTAGAGGACTTAACTCTAAGATTTCATAACTCTCTGGTAGTCCACCGATTTTCTCCAAGTCTGCTAAAATCCGCGTAGCAAGTAGTCCACTGCCTGCGCCAAACTCAAAAATTCGGCCACCGGTATTTTCCAGAATTTCACTGCATTGCCGTGCGATGCAACTCCCAAACATCGGCGATAATTCGGGAGCGGTGATGAAGTCACCTTCAATCCCGAGTTTGACCGCACCAGCTTGATAATAACCAAGCCCAGTCTTATAAAGCGCCATCTGCATATAGTCGTCGAAACCTATATGCCCATGTTTCGCTAGGGCTCGACGGATATAATCGCGGAGTTCATTCGACACTACCAGTGCGCTTTCAGAAGGTTCAGGTAACTCGTTCGCATGTAGCATAATGCTTCTTTCTATGTGTTTCGGTCGACGGGTTCAGTGGTGTTGCTTATTGTACAGTCTCGTCGCGAATCCAACTGCCATAACGAGGCACCGTGGCTTCATCAGGGGACGCACAAAATCAACCAACTCAGCAATCGACGGAGGATCCGATGGACAAGACAGTACTCATCACCGGCGCCGGACATCGTATCGGCGCGCAAATCGCTCGTTCGCTACATCGTAATGGATTTAGTATCGCCGTTCATTACAACAGTAGCCACGCACAGGCGCAGGCGCTGGTCGCTTCTTTAAACGCCGAACGCAAAAACACCGCCTTCGGAATACAAAGTGATTTATCTTCTGGACCATTCGTTGATAAATTGATCGCTGCCGTCAGCGATCATTGGGGCAGGCTTGACCTCTTGATCAATAATGCCTCGATCTACGAGCCATCAGACCTAAGTGTTGGAGACCCGGATGCCTGGAATCGCATCATCTCAACCAACCTGCGGGCGCCATATATGCTTAGTGTCGGCGCGTTACCAATGCTGCGAGAGGCACGAGGCGCAATTATCAACCTAACCGACATCTACGCATTACGACCCCAATTAGGCTATGCAGTTTATTGTGCGTCTAAAGCTGGTCTGGTCGGGTTGACTAAAGCGTTGGCGCTAGAGCTCGCGCCTGACATTCGGGTCAACGGAGTAGCACCCGGCCCAATCGTATGGGCAACAGGTGACGACCCGGATCACCGTCTCGACGTGATGCAAAAAACGCCACTCGGCCGACTGGGGACAGAAACCGACGTCGCTAATGCTGTGTGCTACATCGCTACCGCCTCGTATGTGACCGGGCAAATCATCGAAGTCGATGGCGGGCGTTCTATTTTTATATAGTGGGTCAACGGACTCATTTGAAGGGTTGGGCAATGCTCGTTTCGTTATTCAGCTAAATCCGAAAAATTGATCATTGGCGAACCGAGGAACCAACGATCTTCTTCTTCGCCATACCACCAGAATTGATCGTCTCGGGCTGACGTCGCACGTCCGCTATCAATATCGTAAAACTTAATCTCCGCGATAACTTTCGCCTCAGTACTGGTCTTGGGTTTAATTTCGCCAGAGATCACAAAGTGAGTAATTTTGTATCGACTCATATCTTCAAAGTCTATTTCGTCTTTCAAACCATCACGTGCTTTTACATACTGAGTAGCCTGATCGTAATGCCCCCACCGCATCAGTTTTCGATAGGTATTTACATCGATATGCAACTGCGTGACGATCTCGCGTTGGTTAATAATCTTTATCGGATTACACGCCGCCATAACAATCAAGACAAGCAACAGGAAAATTGGTGAAAGCGCGGATATTCTCACTGCTGGTCAAATGATAACGGCAGCATATGGTGACTTGACACCTTAAACACTTCAAGAGTAAACACTTTACAACTTGAGCGACTCATTTAAACGGTAAACTTCCGAAAAAATCGGCGTCACGTTACGCAATATGCTCGCTTTGTAAACACATTTTTTCCACATTGCTTCGTAAGACTCTCCAATCTCTGGGTGACGGATTTTAGGAGCAATTTGTGCAAGCGGTTTTAAAATATAAGCACAATTTGAAATATCTGCACGAGGAATACGATAGTTTCCAATTTGCAATTGCAAATCATCGTATGTAAGCAAATCCAGATCGAGAGTGATTGAGACGTAATTCTGCCGCAAGTGCTCTCGGTCATGTGCAGACTCGATAGCTTTTAGGGCCTCGATAACGCCTTGAGCATCATGGCTACTGTCGCAACCAACGACGAGATTATAAAACTCTTTGCCCTCGCAGCCGACTGGCTCGGTCGCATATGTTTTAGATAACGTGAGTTTTCCAAAATATCGCATAAGTGAGCGCAAAGCACTTGCGATATTTTGTGCTGCATTACAGTTACTACCAACTCCAATATAAATCTGCGCCATCGCCATCAATCATCGAGTCATAATCTAGGTACGCCTGCGCTCGATAATGACACCTACGTCCCGCACACCCTTTAGCGCACCTTGCTTGTTGATCCGAACGCGTAGCCACTCAACACCAAACTCACTTATCAGTATTGCTGAAATAGTCTCCGCTAGGGCCTCGACTAACAGAAACTCACTTTCATTGGCAAGTTTGACTAAGCGATTTGCAACCGCTTTATAATCGACAGTATCTTCAATCGCATCACTGCTTGCGGACTTAGCAATATCCGTTCCGAGATCGAGATCGACTAGAACCGTTTGTTTGACTTGCCGCTCCCATTCCCATATCCCGATGATCGTTTCGAGACGCAACCCGTGTACGTAGACGATATCCATAGCTATATTCGATTGCTCGACCGACAGTTCCAGAGATAGTAACAGACATAACCGTGCGGCCGGGCTTGAATGCTGAAATAGCTTCGTATCCAATATAAGCATGACTGTTCTTTGGCTAATCGGTGGATACCTCTGTGGCTCCGTATCTACGGCAATCGTTATCTGCCACATGCTAGGACTCGGTGACCCGAGGACTGTCGGATCAAGAAACCCCGGCGCCACTAACGTGCTTCGGGAATTCGGCAAGGTTGCTGCTGGTTTGACTTTGTTTGGCGATATAGCAAAGGGATTCATCCCGGTTGCCATCTGTATGTTCTTAGATTTCGATCAACTTAGCAGCGCACTTGCCGGTGTCGGCGCATTCATCGGTCACCTTTACCCAGTCTTTTTTAGGTTCACCGGTGGGAAAGGCGTCGCAACTTTGGTTGGCGTTCTATTGGGTTTCGACATTTCACTAGGGATTGCTTTCGTTGCTTGTTGGATCGCGATTGCTTCGGCCACGCGTTACTCTTCACTTGCCGCGTTAATAGCCACGGTATTCGCACCAGTTTTAGCACATATACTCAACCTATCGCCTGCCGTTGTCGTTGCAACCAGCGGTATGGGAGTGTTGATATTCTGGCGGCATCGGTCGAATATTCGAGATCTGTTGAATAATACCGAAGACAAAATCGGCGGCTCTGGCCCAAAATCCTAAAGTGCTCCAGGCTTTCCCGGCGCCGCTAATGAATCTAATGCCCACCGCGGCCGCACCTCAAACCCCAATGATTCATTTACGCCTTCCCGCAGCCGACGATACCCTGCGTAGGCGATCATCGCGCCATTATCAGTACAAAATTCGAGCCTAGGATAATGCACCGCTACATCCAATGGGCGCGCCATTGTAGACAGTCCTTCGCGCAGAGCTAGATTTGCGCTAACACCACCAGATACCACGAGACTCTTAAGCCCTGTTTGATTGAGTGCACGCCTACATTTAATCACAAACGTCTCAACCACCGCTTCAACAAATGCACACGCGATATCCGCGCGAACTGAATCAACATCACCAAATTCATTCACGGTGTTCAGGGTGAAGGTCTTCAACCCACTAAAGCTGAAGTCCAACCCGGGCCGATTTGTCATAGGGCGCGGAAATCGGAAACGTCCACTGCGCCCCGCTCGTGCCAGACTTTCTACCGCAGGCCCACCGGGGTATCCAAGTCCCAACATTTTCGCAACCTTATCGAACGCCTCTCCGGCGGCATCATCTAGCGATTCCCCCAAAATTCGATAGTCACCGAGCGCCTGCACATCGACTAGCATAGTATGGCCACCAGAGACCAATAGTGCCAAAAATGGCATCGACGGTGGATTGTCATCTAATAGTGGTGACAACAGATGTCCTTCCATATGGTGGACACCAAGCGCCGGAATATCGAGCGAAAATGCGAGACTGCGGGCAACAGAGCTGCCAACCAGCAATGCGCCGATTAGCCCTGGACCAGCCGTGTAGGCGACGGCATCGAGCTCGTCGAATTCTACCGATGCCTCGGCTAACGTTTGCTTTATTAGCGGCAATATTTTGCGAACATGGTCGCGGGAAGCAAGCTCCGGCACTACACCCCCGAAAGCAGCATGGACCTCTACTTGACTATAAACGCTGTGCGCTAGGATGCCGCGTTCTCCGTCGAACAGTGCGATCCCCGTTTCGTCACATGAGGTTTCAATACCGAGTACGAGCATGCCTATGCCTTATGTCCGATCAGCTCTTAACCTATCGACTTTCGACTTATTCGTCGATAGAATCATCCGTTAACCTAAATAAAATACACGAAAATCGGAACTAAAGGTCAGCATGCCCACAGTAAAAGTTAGAGACAATGAGCCGTTTGACATCGCAATGAGGCGATTCAAGCGAGCATGTGAGAAAGCCGGGGTACTTGCTGAAGTCCACCGTCGAGAGTACTACGAAAAGCCCACCCAGGTTAGAAAACGTAAAGCTGCTGCTGCAGTGAAACGTTGGCAGAAAAAGGCTTCGAGACAGACTTCGCAGCGCACACGAGCATACTGATTCAAGATCCTGTTGCCTGGTCACCGAATCGTGACGAACGTAATAAAGCCCAGTCTTAACGAAGCGGTAAAGGCTTCGCTTAAAAATGGTGAGAAACGGCACGTTGGTGCCTTGCGCCTGATCTTAGCTGCGATAAAACAACAAGAGGTCGATACCCGAACCGCGGTCAACGACGACGAAATCCTGGTGATTTTGGCAAAAATGGCGAAACAGCGTCGTGAATCGATTTCACACTACGAAAAGGCAAAACGTCATGATCTCGTTGCACAAGAGCAATTTGAGCTCGACTTACTCGAATCCTACCTCCCGGCAGCGCTAAGCAATGCCGAGATAGCGGCCGCGATAGACAACGCAATAACCACTGCCGGCGCTACCAATCGTAAGGACATGGGCAAGGTAATGGGAATATTGAAGACCTCATTGCAAGGCCGAGCCGATATGTCCGTGGTCGGCGCCACAGTAAAAACGAGACTCTCGCCCTAGCCCGCGGCGGGGGCCAGTGCCCTACTGATCTTAATTGGTGGTTGCATGACCTGGCCCATTGGCGGCACTATCTAGCCAAGCGCTTTAGTTTAAGAAGTAATGTGCCTGGGCGTATTCCACAAAGTTTCATCGATGACCTTCTAAATCGGGTCGATATTGTTGATATTATCGACAGCGACCTGCCGTTGAAAAAAACTGGTCGTGACTACCAAGCGCTTTGTCCCTTTCACAGCGAAAAAACCCCCTCATTCACCGTTAGCCAGGAGAAACAATTTTATCATTGCTTTGGTTGCGGCGCACACGGCTCAGCCTTGGGGTTTTTGATGAATCACCGCGGACTAAGTTTCGTTGAGGCCATCGAGGAGGCCGCCCACGGTGTGGGTCTCGAAGTACCCCACGAGGACGGGGTGCATGCGCCAAAAATTGACTACTCACCATTGTACG
The DNA here is from genome assembly GCA_964342175.1 of uncultured Enterobacteriaceae bacterium. GTDB lineage: Bacteria > Pseudomonadota > Gammaproteobacteria > UBA11873. The sequence goes on from CAYFFH010000009.1 coordinate 21,765, forward strand.
AAATCCTTGAGCGTGCACAAAAATTTTTTGTGGAACAGCTAAAAACACACAGCGACCGGAATCGAGCAATCGATTATTTGAAATCACGAGGGCTCAGCGGCGGCATCGCGAAACGCTTCGGTATTGGGTATTCACCCGACTCCTGGAGTGGACTTATGTCAGCCTTGGGTACGGACGATCCAGCGATAGAGCGTTTAATTCAAGCGGGGCTGATCATAGAAAATGACAACCAGCGGCGCTATGACCGCTTCCGCGATAGGATCACTTTTCCAATTCACGATCGGCGCGGCAGAGTCGTCGCATTTGGCGGACGCGTAATCGATAAAGGAGAACCTAAATACTTAAACTCTCCTGAAACGCCTGTATTCCAAAAACGTCGTGAGTTATATGGCTTATATCAAGTCAAAGACTCTAGTAAGGACGTATCACGCATACTCGTAGTCGAAGGCTACATGGATGTCGTGGCATTGGCTCAATTTGCCGTGACTAATGCTGTCGCAAGCTTAGGAACGGCGACAACGACTACACAATTGGAAACACTATTCAAGGTCGCACCCGAAGTGATTTTTTGCTACGACGGCGACGGGGCAGGTAGACGAGCGGCGTGGCGGGCGCTTGATACAGTTTTACCACTTATTCAAGAGGGCCGCCAAGCGGGATTCATCTTCATTCCGGAAGGCGACGATCCGGATAGTTTTGTACGCAAGCACGGCCCAGCCGTGTTCACCAGCCGTGAATCCATCAAACCCCTATCTGAGTTCTTAATCGACGAATTAGCGAAAAAGAGCGATTTGAGCTCTATCGACGGTCGCGCGCGGTTTCTCGACCTGGCCGAGCCAATGGTAAAAAAAATCCCGCGTGGCTCTTTTCGCCAACTGCTAGCTCAACGGATTGCAGAAATCGTTGATCTCGACCCCCGTGCATTAGCTCCGTTAGCCGGCGGAAATCGGCCGCATGCGCGATTAGCGCGCCGAACGCAACGACGCGGGCATCCATCGATGGTCGAACAGGCGCTAAAACGCTTGCTATATAATCCAAAACTTGCAAATTTAGTAGTCGACTACAAGTCGATTTCTGGACTACCCGACGACAATGCGGCTTTATTGGCCGAGTTACTTGAATTAATCTCAAATCGCCCAAATCTTACTACCGGTGCACTGATTGAACATTATCGTAACTCGTCCCACTCTGCGATTTTGGAACAACAACTTGAAACCCCACTGGAACTGGATGATGAAGCGAATGCGGTTGAGTTTACCCAAGCAATCGATTCTCTCTTGCGCAAAGCAAAGCCTGGGGCATTTGAGCGGGCACAAGCAGAACTGCGCCGCCGCGCAGATGAGATAGATTGAACCCTAAATTAAACCACTGGGCAGCGCAAAGGATGAATTTTTGGTCTATAATCCCTGGTCGCCTGCAGGGATAACCCAAATGGCGTAGACGCGGCTTTAAACTAGACATGTGTCAGTTGTCGCAAGCCATTGAACAAAAAAACACCTATTTGAGCAAAGGTACGCGTGTTAGTTATGGAAACCCTTGACGGAATCGAAAAAAAGAACGGGGAGTCTCAACTAAAAGCACTTATCGCGAAAGGTAAGGAGCAAGGCTTTCTAACCTATCATGAAGTCAACGATCATCTGCCCGATGATATCGTCGATCCGGAACAGATTGAAGATATTATTAACATGATCAATGACATGGGAATCAAGGTGCATGAAACGGCGCCTGATCTCGATGGTATTCTGCTCAATGACAATGATGTCGACGATGAGGCAGCGGAAGAAGCCGCTGCAGCGCTCGCGGCTGTTGAGAATGAGTTTGGTCGCACTACCGATCCCGTAAGG
>CAYFFH010000010.1:0-22417 GCA_964342175.1 uncultured Enterobacteriaceae bacterium
GTGAGTTTAATAACGATCTGAGAATATCTTTTTCAATCCCAATTCTATTTAGCTTTTTGCAATCATCAATAGATCTTATGCCCCCGCCATAACTAAGGGGCATAAAACACTCGCTTGAAAATTCTTCCAGAAAAGAAAATGGTATTGTGTTATTAATTCCATCAACATCGATTGAAACTAAACATATTTCGTCAACTTCCATTTCATTGAATAACCTTATAACATTTAATGGGTCTCCAATGTAGGTTCTCTGATCAAAGCCGACAGTTTTGATTAGACGGCATTCACGATCAATTAATAACAAGGGGATAAGCCGATTTCTAAACATCAATTTTATTATAAGTTAGCAAAGTTTAAGAGGACTGCCATACCAAAACTATGGCTTTTCTCAGGATGAAACTGAACACCAAAGATATTATCTCTTTCTATGGAGCATACTATTTCAGTTCCATATTCAAATTTTGCAGCAATATCGTTGTCATCCTGGCAAACCATATGGAAGCTATGATTAAAATAATATCTTGGAGCAATTACAGCGTCACGAAAAAGTGAACTATCATTCCTTGGATTTATATTTCTCCAACCATTATTTGGAACCTTGAGTGTTGGATCATTTTCAAAAGAGATCTTTTTACAATTGGCCTCTATCCAACCAAAGCCTGGTCTAATTCCTTCTTCGCTAGAGTTTCCCATAATCTGCATACCTAAACAGATACCAAGAATTGGGGTTGATCTATCTATAACAGCATAATTTAATGCTTCTAATAGATCCAATGTTGAGAGATTCTCAATAGCTTTATCAAATGATCCAACTCCACATAATATTAGTTTTTCAGCTCCTTTAATTTTATTTGTATCTGATATGATCTCAGAATCCTCACCCAGATAGTCTAGAGCATTTCTTATTGATGCTACATTTCCAAGGTTATAATCTACTATGCTTATCATATAAAAAAGCTTATGTTTGTATGGAGTAAGATTTTGATCAATTCTATCAAATAGTAGTGTTCTTTTGCACCGATAAATAACAAAGCAATAAGTACAATAATGACACGACAAGAACTAGAATTGAATAGCTATAAGCCACAGTAATTGGTGAAATATTCTCTAGAGAGAAAAGAAAAATAAAAAGCACTATTGTTAATACTATTCTGAGTATTTCCCATTTCAACTGCATCATCTGGTCGCCCACTATAATTAGAACCATATTAAGTGGAGTATATATAAACCGACAAAATACAATGGGTGTGCAAGCAACGGCAAGTTTTCCTGCTAATTCCCATTGTTCTCCGAAAATTAATGGGATAAGGTCGTCTGCCAATAGAAAGAAAATCAAAGATGGAAATAACCCAATTAAAAATAGTCTGTATATATATTTAAGAAGGTTTCTAACTAGATCCGGATCACCCTTGCGAATATGAGACGCAATATCACCATTGAAAACTTGTGATGCAGATACTGCTAACAATGCTAATGGCATTAGTATAAATCGTTCCACAATAACGTATTGGCCTGCGGTTTCAATATCGTATAGCCTGATCATAACTAGCGCAATCATCAAGCCATTTATAGAGGAAATTAATGCACCTGGCATAGTGAGCAAAGGATATTCTTTATATTTATAAGCTACATCTAGTAATTCTTTTATATTTATTTGAAAAGATCTGATTAAGTTATTTTTCATTTTCTTTAAAATGATATAACTGGAAAATAACCGAGAAAATATTTCAGCACTAATCAGTCCTATTCCATTGGTGATCGAAAAAGCAAATCCTATTGAAGCCAACGCAGCAGAAACGGCTCTTGCTATCCTAGAAACTGAAATTAGACGATATTCTTCAGTTCTAATTAAGATAATTGATAATACTTGATATATTCCAGCGATTAAAATTGCAAGAGGAAATAAAAATAAAATAGATGAAAGACTAGGATAAAAATCAACAATTATGTTCTTAAATATAAAGATGAAAATAAGGCTTGTAAGGGAAACAAAAAAACTAATGCAAAATATGAGCTTTATTAGCGCTTCAAGTTCTTTACCTTTATTAGCTATATACAAAGCATAGTCATACTTTAGTAGAGAAAATACTAGAGTTATTTCCAAGAAACCCATATATAGATGAAACGCTGTGAAAGCCTCAGGATTATATAATCGAGATAATATAGGAGACACTAACAATCCTACAATTGAAGCAATCGTTGTACCAGACATGACAGTGAAGATTTTTCTCAACATTGTTTAGATAATAACAATGGTTAGCTCTATGGTGTCAAATATCTTTAATTATTGATTTTAGTTCGTAAATCACTCTTTCTATTTGCTCTATTGGAATATACGGATGCATAGGAAGACTAAAAACTTTCCTCGACAAAGAACTTGAAACATCTAATCCTGTTGAGACAACAGGAAAGCCTGTATAGCCAGTTTGATTGTGTAGAGGCTTAGGATAGTATATTGCTGTTCCTATATCCTTTTCTTTGAGTCTACGAACTATTTCATCTCTATTTTCTGATTGCAAAGTATACTGTGCCCAAGCGCTTGAATAATCCTCAGGGATTGTTGGGCATTTGATAAAATTTTCTAAATTATCTGTATAGAGTTTTGCTATTGCCTGCCGGTTAATAATTTCGTCTGGCAGTATTTTTAGTTTTTCTATCAGAATTGCTGCTTGTATTGTATCTAATCTAGAATTCAAACCTATTCTTACATTATCATATTTATCAAATCCTTTTCCATGCACTCTAATACGGTCAATCTCAGATGCTAAGGTTTCATTATTAGTAAAAACTGCACCGCCATCACCATAACAACCCAAGGGTTTAGCAGGGAAAAAGCTTGTAGTTGTCGCATCACCCATTGATCCACTTACTCTTCCCTTTGATTCTCCACCAAAACTCTGTGCGCTATCAACTAAGATTTTTATACCTTCTTTTTTCGCGATCTCTGATAATGAATCTATATCAGCTGGAAGCCCAAAAAGATCTACTGGGATAACCACTGCAGGATTAAGGTTTAGTTTTTTAGCATCAATTATGCCTTGTTGAAAACTAAGCGGATCAATATTAAAAGTATCTTCCAAGACATCAACAAAAAACGGTATTGCCCCTAGTAGTGCTGGCGCTTCAGCAGTGGCTACAAAAGTGAATGAGGGCAAAAAAACTGCATCGCCTGGTCCCACACCAAAAGCCATCAAAGCTATCTTCAAAGCATCTGTTCCATTTGCACAAGAATACACATATTCCGACCTACTAAATAGTTTAAGTTCGTTCTCAAGCTCAACTACTTCTGGTCCCATTATGTACTGACCATGATCCAGAACTTTTTTAATAGCAAGATCAATATCTGATCTTATTTTATCTTGTTGAAGTGATAAATCATTAAGCTTTATTGGTTGAGGGATATTCATGCTATTCATTTTTGTGATCCTTATATACAAATATGTTTTTAAATTAGAACCTATAAGCTAGTAGGTTTGAGTGAAACATCTCAGAAACATTTGATTATCCAATATTTAAGTTGTTTTCATTTAAGTTTAATTTACGAAACCTTATAAAGTTATTAAGTTTATACAATAAATTCAGGAACCCAGATGGACAGTATAATAAACAAGTTAATATAATATTATTAATCGAACATGAAGCTTTTAGGTCCTTAATTAACTCTCCCCTGAAGCTGTCAGCTCCATTCACTTTATATAGTTTTGCTCTATGCATTAAACATAAACCTACATAAGATCTATAATTTCTGGTCATATATTTTTTATAGTGCGTTTCATTGGGTGAGATGTAGTAAACAATTAATTGCTTCATTGAATTCATCATATTGCTAATATTAAATCTAACCTCTCTGGAGGAAATATATTCAATTAGCACTTCATTGTAAAAAAATATTGTTCCTTTTTTAGTAATTGCTTCCAAAAATAATGGGATCTGAATGTAATCATTGTTTTGAAATTGGTTTGTAATAGTTACAAGTCTATCTAGATTAAGATTACTCATATTAATAATTGCACTTGAAAATAAGACAAATGGTAATTGATTATTATTCTTAATCAGCTCTTCTATAGTGGACAATTGTTCAACATTCCAAGATTGATAATTATTGCTAATATATTTTTTTCCATAACCATCACTACTTAGAAAAGGTAGCATAATGCCGTCATACTTATTATTAGAAAAACACTCAAGCTTCGATATCAAATTATTAAATGCATCAAAATTAATATGGTCATCATCAGACACTATCCATAAGTAATTACCTTGAGCCTTTTTAAAGCAGTTAATAACATTTATTGTGAACCCAACATTCTCAGAGTTCTTAAAATATTTGATTTTTGAATTTTTTAATGTCTTTTTATTCTTTTTAGATTCCTCAATATCGGAATTGTCAAAAACTATGATTTCGACAAGGCCATCAAATTGATTGTCAGCTTTTTTCAGAAAATCATGAAATAAAGACCTTAAATTCTTTGGTCGATTATATGTAGGAACAGCAATCGTTAGTAAGGGTTTATTTTTATTGATCACTTTTTTTATTATTCTTTGATTCTTCAAGCATTGATAAGATGCCTTGAGAAAGATTAATATTTGGCTTCCACCCAGGGAGCGCTGGTATAACATCAGGAGGTTCCATAATTGTTCTCTCCATATAGTCAATTTTTCCCCAGTTAGCATTAATCTTCTTGCCTAGGCATTTTTCAATAATTGCAACAATATCTTTTAAGCTGTGATTATCTAAGCTTTTCAGAAAATATTTTTGATGGCCCTCGTAATCTTCACTCAAAATATACTCTATTGCTTTGAAATACCCTGTAGTTACATCGTTAACATGAACTAGGCTTAGCTTTTGATCTCCTGGTGACATACTTAATTGTTTACCAGAAATAGCTACTTCTATTAACTTTGTTAATATTTTTTTTCTCTTATCATTGGGTCCATAAACATCATGAAGTTTCAAGGTGATTGCTTTAATACCTGCTGATATAACAAAGGAATCAACTATGTTTTGAAAAGCATGTTTTGTTGCTGCATAGAAATCTACAGGGTTATAATTTGAATTACCATAATGCTCCCAGTAAGTTCCTGTGTTGACAAAATGCTTTATATTATTATCCTCCATTGATTGAAGGATTTTAATGCCAAAAACAATATTGCTCTCAGTAAGATCAGTGACGCTCTCTCCTTTGATAAGTGAAGCAAGATGGAGTACCACTTCGGGTTTAAAATCAGAAAATACTTTTGAGAAATCATCATTTTTTGAAATTTTATGGACAACCAAATTAGAACTATTGAAATAGCAAGGATCAATTTTCATGGGGTCTCTAACTAACAATAAAACCTTCCATTTTTCTTCTATCAGTCTTTTTGTTAAATTGGATCCAATATAACCAGTTGCGCCTGTGATTACAGCTCTTTTATTTATATTATCTTTATGCATAAAATGATTTGTAATCAATTACTTTATTACTAATCTTATAAAAGAATAAAAATTATAAATTTTGAATAAATTCATCTATGGTGTCATGAAACCTCTGAAACATGCTTTCAGTTAACCCATGATGAACAGGCAGAAGAACCCCATTCATCATTACTTTGTCTGAATTAGGGTAGCCTGCTTCAGATGTTTTAATTTTTATGTCTGAACACATTGGTTGTCTCAAAATATTTCCAGTAAAAACAACTCTTGTTTGTATATTTCTCTCTTCTAAAAATATTTGGAACTCTTTTCTACTAAAGGGAGATGACGAGTTAATTAGAATGGGTAGTGCAAGCCAAGCAGTACTAGAACCATTTGTTTCTATCGGAGTCTCAAAAAAATCTGGATACTTAGCAAAAAATTCTACTTGCCTCTTAAAATTCTCTTGCCTAATTTGAATATTATTTTGCAATTTCTTAAGTTGCACAAGTCCAAACGATGCTCCCAATTCATTGCCTTCAAGATTATATCCTACTGTTTCAAATACGAATTTAGCATCATAATCAATTCCATTAAGATCAACATTAAATCTGTTTTCAATCGCTTCACTTTTTTCATCAAAAAGTGATGAGCTTCTTCCCCATGATCTCAAGAGCTTTGCTTTTTGCATCACCTTATCATCATTGAGTGTGAGAGCTCCTCCATTTCCAGCACAATTAATAATATGAGAACCATAAAAACTAGTGATTGACATATCAGAAAAGTAACCAGATTTCTTTCCATTGATTGTAGCACCTAAAGTATCTGCTGAGTCTTCCATTACAATGAGATTATATTTATCAGCAATTTCTCTTATCTCTGGCCAGTTACAAAGATTTCCTATGAGATTAGGGGCCATAATGGCAACTGTCCTATCTGTAATCTGTTCTTCTATTTTGGAATGGTCAATGCAAAAAGTTAATGGCTCCACATCAACAAAAACAGGCACTAACTTATTTTTTATTAAGCAGCCAACTGTGGTTGAAAAAGTGAGTGCTGGAGTTATAACTTCAGAATTTTCAGGGAAAGCAAATGCCTCAACACCAATATATAATGCTGATGATCCAGAGTTTACATATAAGCAGTGTTTCTTATCAAACAACTCAGCAATTTCTTTCTCAAATTTTCTAGAATAATTGCCCATCTGAGTTGACTCTGATAAACATTTAACTACCGCATCAATCTCTTCTTGACCATATACAGTCTTCGCATAAGAAATTTGTTCGTAATTAGTCATCTCTACCCCTGTTTTCTATGCATTAATATATTCTCTAATATGATCCAAACAGATTTTTTGCATATCTAAATTATCTTTCCAAGCTAGGTGCCATTCAACTATTTTTTTGATTCCATATTGGAGAGACCAAATGGGTTTCCAAGCTAATTCGCTTCTTGATTTATTAATGTCTAACATTAATATTTTTGATTCTTTTGGCTGAAGATGAGTTTCAATTTCCCATCTCAATTTTGGTAAAGATTCAGACATCAAATCTATAATTGATTCTACAGTCATAGCATCTTCTTTATTAGGGCCAAAATTCCATGGGCCAGAGAAGTCCTTAGGACGTAGGTATAAATTTTCTGCGAGTAATAAATAACCCGCTATAGGCTCTAAAACATGTTGCCATGGTCTTATAGCCTTAGGACTCCTTATCTTGAGAACTGAATCTTGATCAAAAGATTTAAGAATATCAGGGATTAACCTGTCCTTAGCCCAATCACCACCACCAATGACATTCCCAGCTCTGACTGAGGCAATTCCTAATGGTCTTTCTTCAAAATATGAGGATCTGTAAGCTTTGGTAACCAATTCAGCACAACCTTTACTGCTACTATATGGATCTGATCCTCCCATAGGGTCTGATTCTTTAAATAAAACTGATGTTTCATCATTCTCATAGCATTTATCTGAAGTAACAATGACAACTGACTTCACAGAATCTATGAAGCGAATAGAATCTAGCAGATTAGCTGTTCCAATTACATTTACACTATAGGTCTCGAGTGGGTTTTGATAAGAATATCTAACCAGTGGTTGAGCAGCCATATGAATAACAATTTCAGGATTGAATTTTTCTATACTCTCCCTTAGAGCATCATAATTCCTGATATCGTTAATAGTAGAATCTACTAATTGTCCGACATTAGAAATTTCAAATAAATTATTTTCTGTTGGTGGATTCAAAGAATAGCCCATGACCCTAGCACCCAAGATACTCAACCATAGAGATATCCAGCTCCCTTTAAAGCCAGTATGTCCGGTGACAAAAACCTTTTTATCTTTCCAAAAATCAGCACTCATCATACAAAATTTTAGTATATAGTTTTCTAGTTATTCCCAAATTTTCCATGGGGCTCTTTTTTCTTCCCAGAGATCTTGAAGAATCCTTTTATCTCTAAGAGTATCCATAGGTTGCCAAAAATCGAAGTGCTTAAAGGCCATTAATTGTTTATCTTTGGCTAGGTTTTGCAGTGGCTCTTGCTCCCAGATAGTTTCAGGACCTTTTATTCTAGAAAGAATGTCAGGGGAGAGTACAAAAAATCCTCCATTTATCATCCCACCATCACCTTCTGGTTTCTCTTTAAAGGACTCAACAAAATCATTGTTAATCTTCAAAGCGCCAAATCTTCCTGGAGGATAAACAGCAGTTATAGTGGCCTCCTTTCCATGATTGAGATGGAAGCTGATTATTTCAGATATTTTCACATTACTCAATCCATCACCATAGGTCATACAGAAAGCCGTGTCATCTTTGATATATTTTCCAACAGCCTTTATACGCCCTCCGGTCATAGTTTCATCTCCAGTATCAACAAGAGTTACTTTCCAAGGCTCTGTCCTATAATCATGTACTTCTATCTTATCTTCATCCATATTAAAAGTTACATCTGAGTTTTTTAGAGAATAATTTGAAAAGTATTCTTTGATCATGTATCCCTTATAACCACAACATACAATGAATTCATTCAAACCATAATGTGCATAAGTCTTCATGATATGCCATAAAATCGGCTTCCCTCCAATCTCAATCATTGGTTTTGGCTTTATATCGCTTTCTTCACTAATCCTAGTGCCTAGGCCGCCTGCAAGTATAACGGTTTTCATTTTTTCTCCCAAAAAGATGTAAAAAATATCACTCTATAATATTAAAGTATAGACATTTGTTATATCTTATCGATCAGTTTCATAAAATTTTCAAGCTGTCTCTCTTTTGACCATACAGAAGAAATCATCTCCGTACCCTTTTTACTAATAGTTAGCCTCACCTCATCATTATGCAAAAGATAATGAATTTTTCTTTCTAAATCATTTTCATCTTTAAAGGTTAAGAAATTTTCTCCGTCAATAAATCCCTCAGGATAAGAACCTTCGCTAGCAAGCATACATGCACCGCATCCCAATGCCTCCCAACACCGCATATTGCCCCTGACTTTTCCATCAAGTAAATTAACTGCTGGGTTTAAAACTACTTTAGCTTTTGAGAACTTAGTCAGCATGTCTCGCCCATAGACTGGTCTAGAATTATTTTTTTTAATAGATAAAGGAATTTTTGTGGGCACAGGTAGCCACCTTAGTAGGCCAGAATTCTTATATCTCGAGATACTTCTATAGTTTAAACATATTTCTGTTGAGTAAGTGCTTGAGAGTCTGGCAAGAGTTTCTAGTGTCATCATCCGCTCAACATATGTTTCTCCTTTTTGCATATATCCTCCGCTAAAATTAAGATCTATTGATCTGCCACTATTCTCAGCATAGGGTTTCATTTCTGGATCCCAAGAGGGAGAATGCCAAGCTGTTTTTATGCCATATTTTTTTGTTGTTCTTTCATTAATATCCTTGAAGTTTGAAACAAATAGATCATAAGTAGAGTAATCGTCATTCTCTAAGTAATCTATATATGTACCTCTCCAAGCTATTTTCTTCTTCACAGAATTAGGGAACCTGCTTGTAATTTTTGCTGGAAATCTAAGTGGATCATTAGTATAAAAGATATCTGGTTGAAACTCTTCAATTTGACTGAGTAGTATTTTCTGTAGAGAGGCATCATTTAATCCCTTCTCTTTCGCCCAAAGCTTCTGTGCAATAGTATCATCGCTATATGATAGAAAATAGTCTAGATCTCCTTCATATATAGGCTGAAGTATATGAGAGGAACAATGACGATCATATAATAGATCGCGTTTTCTATCAAAATAGGTTGTGTTCATTCTTCTAGTATTTTTTTTATTAAAATACTTAAGATAAAGTGGCCCCAATATCAACGACTGAAAGACTTTCACAAATTACATCCAAAAAATTATATAGTTTATTTATTTAATCATTTATCAATGAACTAGAGTTTACTCTTATTTAAAGATATGGCTTTATTCCTATTTATATATCGATCATGATTTGTATGAATCAAAACAATCAAAACCATATAAGGCCATAATATAGACACGTATATATACCCACTCGATAGAGAAATTAAAGAAGTTGTAATAAATAAAAGAGCACAAGCATTATCAGCCATGCTGTCAGAAGATCTCATCAGTTTAAAACATGATTTCAAGGCAATAAAAAATATAGTAAGAAAAATAATCAATCCGACAATCCCTAAATCACACAGCACGTCTAAAAAGATATTATGGGGATATGTTTCGCCATATGGAATACCAGCAAGATATCTCCAAGACAAAACTCCGTGACCAAATAATGGTTGCTGTGCAATGAGATCTAATGAAAGCTGAAAAAAAATGAGTCTTTGACCAATAGAGCTTAATTCCCCTAGATCTTGGTTTATAAAATCTTCTTCAAATCGAGCTAAAAAAGGAATGAGCTCTGAAATCAAATCAATATTTTCATAAAGAAAAAATCCTGCATATACAAGAGGAATTGAAAATATAAATATTATTAAAGCAAAGAGGCCTATCGAAGCTCTATTCTTAAGCTTAATCAGAAGAAATAGACCTATTGACAATATACTGGCAATAAGAGGTGACCTACCTCCTGTTTGCAAAAGTAACCAGAATGCTAAAATACAACTCCCAAAAACCATTAGCCTGTAACGCTTATAATAAAAGCATCTTATAAAACTTATAATGAAAAAACTTGATAAAGCTATTGATGTAACTAAATAATTTCCACCTACGCCTTCCCATTTGCTTTGCTCAAATAAAGTAAAATAAACACTTTCTTCTGCAACGAAAAATAAAAAAGAAATATATACAAAAATAGGTGCACTAACTAAAATCATGCCAGCAAGCCAGTTTCTATTAAGATTACTATTCTGAGTGCTCCCAATGAGCAGAGCCATGCTAGGTATCAAAACATTTAGCAAGATTAGTAAATCATTTGTTTTTAAAAGTGAAGTCTCAATAGGTGACCACATAAGCGTTAACAAACACCATAAGAAAAACATAGAAATAAGAATATAAAATCTTAAATTTTCCCTTGTTAATTTAATCCCTATAGATAAGTTTTTTAAAAACATGCCACTTAAGGCAAAAGCTAATGCTAAGAGAATCACTGCCCAAATTAAGTTCTTGGAAAATGGTAATACTCTCAGGGCGCCGCCCCATAATGAGATCATTAATAAGGTTTCCCAACCTATTATCTTGTTTATGGGCTTAATTTGCATATTACTCTTATGGCAATATTAGAATCTGAGATGAATGTTATGTCCAACTATTTTATTTTTTTCCAAGTTTGTAGCTTATTGTTACCAAGGTTATTTCATAACCAACTTCAAATAATCTTTTTGCAAAATGTAAAGAAGTATCCTTACATCCAAAAAGTACAATTTTCATTTTTCTTTCCCTATCATTTTCAACCATTTCATATGATCAATTGCATAATTTCCTGAAACCCTTTTTCCAGCTGTTACATCTCCAATCACTACAGATCCCAGACTTACAAATGCTCCATCCATAATATTTACACCGTTTGTAATAGTTGCATTAGGGCCAATATAAACATCTTCACCAAGAACAACTCTACCTGAAATTGTTACTGATGGCGCAACTACAGTATTTTTTCCTATTTTACAATCATGGCCTACATGAGTTTGGCAATCAATTTTTGAATAATCTCCAATCTCTGTAAAGCCACCAAAGGTGGATCGTGCTATCGAACAACTAGAAAGAATATCAACGTTTGAACCAACTTTTACTCCGCCAGATTGTGATATTAACTCTCTAGTTTCTCTAGATTTATCTACCTCAAAAGCCTCGCAACCCAATACCGTATTCTCATAGATATTAGTATTATCTCCAATAATAGTTTTATCTTTTACTACACATCCTGGTCCAATAAAAACAGAATCTCCTATAATTACGTTCTCTTTTGAAATAGAGGAACTAGGGTGAATAAAAGACGAAGAACCAATAATAGTTGGAAAATTTTTCCACTGAAAATCATCTAAATTTGAAATTTTCTTTTGAACTGAATATAAAAGCTTTAAAGGATTAGATGAAATTATTAATCCAAAATTTGATTGAACTTTCTTTTTTAGGCTGTTGGTTGTGATCACACCTGAGATTCCCTCATATTTTGACAAAAGAGATATATGCTCTTCATTAGAGCAAGCAACTAGTCTCGGATTTAAATTAGTTTTTAATTTTCCTAAATATGCAAATTCACAATCTCTAACAATTTCAAAATTTTCATCTAAATTTAGATGATTTAATTTAGTTAACTTCATTGTATTTTGAGTGAACATTTTATGCCTTTTTAAAACGATGACCTATATCTAAACTTTGAATTATTATTCTCTTTGGAACCATATGTGGTTGAAGCCTTTCCTTTAGGAAAGCTTTTAGTAAACTTTTGTCAACTTTCTGACCTGATCTTGGCTCTACCAATAGCTCTAAATGTTGACCAGTAATTGGGTTTTTTTTAGCGTAAGCTTTAACCAGTGCTGCTGAAGGAAAGTCTAACGCAACTAGCTCAACCTCTGATGCCATAAACTTCAAGCCACCAACATTCACAACCTCAGTAGTTCGTCCAGTAATTTTTATACTGTCGCCCTTTTCTGCAACGACATCCTTTGTGTCATACCAACCTTGAGAGTCAAACGGTGACTCTGCATTTAAATAACCACACATTCTAGACTCCGATCGGATTTGCAGTACATTATTAATAATTCTTGTTTCAACTCCTTCGCCACCAACTCTCATATAGAGACTGTTTCTCTTATCAGTCTTGACTCTAAGTATGCCAAGTTCTGACATCCCATAAGTTTGTCTAAAATCGACTGATGGAAGCAGATCGCAGAGTTGATCTAAGGTAGTTTGGTCCATAAGTTCAGTTCCATAAGTTATAATTCTAAGAGAATCTGGGACTTTATCTGGAATCATTCCACTCATTAGCATTAAACGCAGGAATGTAGGTGTTGTTGGCAGAACTTCCACATCATACTTTTGACAAGCATTTAATATTGACTCTACAGATCTACTTTCAGGCGCTATAACGACGCCTTTGTTAAATAAAGTATGTAGCAAGGTATTGATTCCCCCAATATGATCGAATAAAAGAAAGTTAATTGTCCTCAAAGTTGCTCTTGGTGTCTCAAAACGCTTAAGAAAGAAATTTAAGTTGTGTAAAATTGCTTTGGGTCTTCCTGTAGTTCCTGTGGAAAATAAAACTAGTCCAGGATCTTTATCATTTTTAAGGGCGCTGATTAATTCATGCTTCTGATTATGGTTTCTCCTTCTAACTTCGCCATTCTTTATTACAAAATCAACAAATGCAGTCTCAAAAAAATACTCATGCTCATGAGTAGTTTCAATAGTAAGCGGGATAACTATTGCCCCTAAGTCTATAAGACGCAACAAAGTTAATATCGAAGGAGGATTAAAGTCACCAATGATTGCAACAACATCACCTGACTCAATAGAAGATAAATCAATAGGATTCTCTGTTCGTATGGATGAAAAGCTTATTTCATTCTCATTCCATATAAGAAAGGGTTTATCGATTCCTTCCCAAATAGTTTCAAGCTTATCAAGAATTTTGATTAAGCACCCCCTATATTAAATGTTTGTCCTGAAAGCGAATGGCTTCTCCTATCCAGCAGAAGCTCTACTAAATCACAAACAGAATTTTGGTCAAATTGCTTAGGTATAATTTGTTGTTCAACAATATCTTCAATCTGTTTTTTTGTAATGCCTTTAAGTAAATTTGTATCTATTGGACCAGGCGCTATACAGTTTACATTTATATTAAAGTCAGACATTTCTCTAGCAAAGGATCGGCTAAATCCCTCAACGCCAGCCTTAGAAGCAACATAAATAGATTCACCTTTTAAACCAAGTTTTACAGCAATCGTTGAGAAATTAATTATTGAGCCTTGCTTCATTCTCATCATTAACGGTGAAATCTGTTGACAACAATAAATTGTTCCAAGTAGGTTTGTGTGAATTATACTCTCAGCTAGCTTGGGTGGAGTTGTTACTGCAAGATTCATAGAAGCGATTCCTGCTGCATTAATTAGACCTTCAACCTTTAGCCCTTCTTTTTTTATCTTCTGTATAACTCTCTTAATATCCTGAAACAAAGAGACATCACAACTCATAGATGGAAATGATAATCCATCTATATTTCTTGCCAGACCGAAGACCTCATAGTCTTTCGATAATAATCTATCACAAATTGACTTTCCTAGACCTCTGCTTGCTCCAGTAACAATAATCATTGTTGTTCTTCCATCTGACGAATCATTTCATCCGTTAAAGAACCAACACTTCTAAACATTGATCTTGATCTAGACATAGCTGAATCTGATGTCCAATCAAATTCAAAGCCTAGCTCAGAAGCTTTATCTTCAAGTATCAAGCAAAGCTCTACTAAACTCATAGAATCCATAAGGCCAGAATCTCCCAACAAAGCAGTGCTTTCGTTCAATTCAACTGGGCTTTCATCAATAAGGCTTTCAATAGCTTGAATAATTTCAGACTTAATGATTTTATTATCTATCATGATTATCTCCTGAATGAGTTACTATTAATTAAGCTTAGCAATTTACAATCTGCCCTTTTTCTTCAGATAAGCTTGCTGCGGCCAATATATTGACTACTCGTAAGCCTTCATTACCATCTGTTAGTGGAGGAACATTACCGCTAATTAAATCAATAAAATACTTGCACTCTTCTTTTAGTGGCTCTGATTGAGGAACAATAATATACTCTGCCTCAGCCTTCTCTAGATGAGGTTTGTTTTTAGGAAATTCTACCAAATGCTTATAAATAGCTAATTTCTTTTCCCAAATTTCCGTGTCATCAAATACCGCCATTCCACTCTCACCAACAATAACTAATTTTTGATCCTTGTAAGGGTGAAGCCAAGAAACAGAAATATGAGCTTTTAAGCCTCCTTCAAATATTATATGCAAGATTGCCTTATCAGCAATATGTTCTTGGAGAATTCTAGATGACAATGTTCTTACACTAATTGGCTCACTTTGAACTAATGATAAAATCATTGAAATATCATGTGGAGCAAAACTCCAGATTACATCTTCCTCTGTTCTGATTTTGCCAAAACTCATTCTATTCGAGTATATATATTGCATTTCACCTATAGCTCTTTCTTCAATAATACTTTTTAGTTTCTGAAAAATTGGATGATACTGTAATAAATGGCCAACCATCAGCTGCACATCTTCTTGTTTAGAGGTATTTATCATCGCGTTTGCCTCTTCTTTATCTATAGCAAAGGGTTTCTCAACAAAAACATGTTTCTTAGCTTTCATTGCTTTTATTGACATTGATGCATGAAAAATAGCTGGAGCTCCTATAACTACACCTTCTATTTCCTCATCAGATAAAAGCTCATCAAAAGTTGCACTTTGGACATTTAACTCTGATGAAAGCTCTTTTGATATTTTTTCATCAGAATCTGAAATATATTTCAAATGGCCTAATGAAAAGAAATTTCTAACTAAGTTTTTACCCCAGTGGCCACAACCAACAACTGCAATGTTTTTTTTCATCTTTTGATTCTGAGATTTTCTAGTTACTTTTATTAATTTAATGCAACTTAAAAACGAAAGATAGTAAACCCTGAAGATTCAGCATCTTTTATATTATATAAGGACTTAATATCAACTAATACTGGTTTATCCCCTTTGCATAATGCCCTTAATTCCTCCAAGCTTTTTTCACGGTATTCCCTATGAGCTACAGCAACTAATAAGGCATCAACTCTATTAGTATTATCCATTTTAGAGAGATTTATTCCGTAATTTTCCTTAACCTCTTCAGGATCTGCCCAAGGATCTTCAACAATCAATTTGGTATTCCACTTCTTCAATTCTTCAATTATATCTATAACTTTGCTGTTTCTTATATCAGGACAATTTTCTTTAAATGTTACTCCCAAAATACCAATAGTGCTTGTAGAAATATCTATATTATTTTTTATCATATTTTTTATTAGCATCTGTGTAGCATACTGAGGCATATTGTCATTTATTCTTCTCCCAGCTAGAATCATCTCTGGATGGTATCCAAGCTCTTCAGCTTTATAGGTTAAATAATAAGGATCGACGCCAATGCAATGGCCCCCAACAATTCCAGGTTTAAATGGCAGAAAATTCCATTTACTCCCAGCAGCCTCTAGCACTTCCTTAGTATCGATACCAATCTTATTGAATATCATAGCTAGTTCATTAACTAGAGCTATATTTAAATCTCTTTGTGTATTCTCAATGACTTTTGCTGCTTCTGCTACCTTTATACTTGTAGCACGAAATGTTCCTGCCTTAATAATCTGAGCATATAATTTATCAACTTTTTCAGCTATTTCTTCTGTTGAGCCGCTAGTTATTTTTATAATTTCTGTTATGCCAGTAGCTGAATCTCCTGGGTTAACTCTCTCAGGACTATAACCACAGAAAAAGTCATGGTTATACTTTAACCCTGAAACTTGCTCCAAAATGGGAACACATATCTCTTCTGTGCATCCAGGAAAAACTGTAGATTCAAAGATCACAATATTTCCAGAAGTGATATATCTGCCAACAGTTTCACTCGCACTTTTAAGTGGATTCAGATTAGGTCTATTCACAGCATCAACAGGTGTTGGAACGGTGATGATATATATCTGACAGTCTTCTAGATGATCTGCATTATCTGTAATTTCTAATAGCTTAGATGCTTCTAGATCTTGAGGAGTAACTTCAAGCGTTTTATCGACACCTGAATTTAATTGTCCTATCCTTTCAGAGTTAACATCAAACCCAACTACTGATTGTTGTCTCGCAAACTCAATAGCTAATGGCAAACCTACATAACCAAGCCCTATGATTCCTATTTTTTCTTCATTATTTATCATGTATCAATTTAGAATTATTAAATATTTACTCTAGAAGCCTTCTCTTTGATTAATAAATAATTAATTTTAAGTCTTATCTTCTATAAGAAAGTGTCTAACTAAAACCCACATTGTTGTGAAAAGAAATCCAGATAATGTGATGACAATACAAATTATAGCCCTAGAGGGTTTAGATTTTTTTTCAGGCAAGTAAGGGGATTCAATAGCTTTTAAAACATAATCATTGCTAATTTTTGCCAACATTTGAGTTTCTAGTTGTGACTGAATTAATTTATTTAATGAGTCTTTTATTTCAATTAAAGAAGTTTTAGATAGTTCGGATTCAAGATAAATCAAAGCATCTGATGATTCTTTTAAGTCATTTTCTCTTAGTAAAGAATTAGCCTCATTAATAATTAATTCTAGAAACTCCTTGGCAAAAACAGGGGATAGGTGCTCCACTGAAATAAATATTAGTCCTGACCTTCTATCATTTGAAATTGTCATGATATCTTTAATATATTTTCTATGAACATCCAGATTGGTCGGCTTGGGTTCACTCCGAGAAAAGAAAGTATTCTTCCATTGATCATTTTGTTCATCATATTTGGAAGAATCAAAAATTATTTTTTCTGATTTATCATCATATTTATCTGCAGCCATTAATGATGGCACAATATTTTCTTTTAATATTAAGTGAGTAATAAAATCTCTCGATTTTATTGTTTCCATAACCCTAGTTGATTTACTTTGAGTATCTGATGGTAAACTTATACCTACCACAGATGCTAGGTCGCCATATTGGCCTAAACTTGACATACTTGATGATGAATCATAAATCTCCAATATAGCCGTTGATTTATAGTAATTACTTAAACTTAGAGCTATAAAAATTGATAATAGTCCTGAAAAAATAGAAGCCTTGAACAGAGTTTTTCTTTCTGCAAATATAAGGCTAATAATTGCAGAAAAATCTATTTCGCCTTCTGTGTCTGATTTTTTGGGAATATTCATTTGTTATATTCTTAGTTGCCAAAACTATTTACTGCTGCAGTAGCTAATGCTAATTGATAAATTATCTGTGTGATATTTGCAGCTGTTCGGATTCCTTCGCCAGTGAGGATCTCAATAGGAACTACTATTGTATCTCCAGGCTCAAGTCTAACAGTTCGGTTTCTAAAAAAACCACTTGAAGAGAGTGCCTCAATAGGAACAACTGATCCATTTCCTTTTACTATATATATGTTATCCAAATCAGCATATTGAGTTGTGCCGCCACTTAAGTCGAGATAGTCAGCAATGTTATTACTTGAATCAAAAAGATGTGCGTTAGGAGAATACACCTCACCAATAATACTAATTGTTTGTTGTTTTGTTGGGATTATTATTCGATCGTTATTTACTAATTTAATATCTTTCTCTTCTCCAGATATTATTAAATCGAAATTGATCACTAGCCTACCGAGACTTTCAATGTCAATTTCAGCAGCTTCTGTTAACAAAGCTATTCGATTCAAATACTGATTATCATTCTGTGATGTATCTGCAGTTTGTTGCTCTGAAAGTAATATGCGTTTTCTTAAATCTTCTTTTGCTGACTGAATTCGTTTTAAGTCTGTTTGAGCTATAGATTGTCTGCTGAAAAATATGTCTTTAGGATATGCTGATTCAGTCAATCCACCAGCCCTATCAATAAGTTGGGTAAGAGTTTCTTGTCTCTTCACAGGATATCTTCCAGGGAAAAAAACTTCTCCTTCTAAAGTAACAAACAATTCTTTATCTGAGTATTGCTTGATAGTAATATTATCAAGTGGATTTATTTTCTCATCTAAAGAATCCCTATTAAAAGTCAAAGTAGTTTCTCGAATCTCTTTTTCAATAATTTCTCGTCTATTAATTTCTATTTCTTCAATATAGGATAGTCCTTTCAGACCACCACCTGAAAATAGAACATCTCTAAGTGATGAATTTTCTGGTAGTGGGTATCTACCTGGAAAAGCTACATTTCCATAGAGTCCAATAATTCGACTTGGCTGTTCCTCTCTAGATTGTGCCTTCAATATGTCTAAAATAGGCTGTATTAATTTCTCTCTACATAAGCTGACCAGTAAAATGTTATTTCCCTCCCCATTAAAACTTAGCTCCTCCTTATCAAAGATTGATTCAACTTCGTTTTTATCAAGCTTGCAGTAGTTATATATACGGTAATTATAATTTTTGCTTTCATTTAAAGATTTACTAATATAAATGGGCCCAGTCCCAAGATAAAGCATCTGAGTTTCTTGATTAGTTGACTCTTCTAAGACCAACGTTTCAATTGAATTTATACTCAATTGTGAAGGAAAAAAGATTAGCTCATCCCTTTCTTCCAAGATTAAGTCTTGGTCACTGTTTTCTGAAGTGAGTAAATCTTCAATGTTTACCTGAAGCACTCGATATTTTTGTTGAATTCCAGTTTCTCTTTTGATTAATAGATAATTAATATCAGTATGTGGCAGTAGATCATCTGCAGAGGTTAGCAAATCACTAATCTTCATGCCTGGTTTCCAAGGATGATGGCCGGGTTGCTTTGCATGTCCTTTCAGAAGAATTGCCTGGTTTAATTTTGAAACTATGGGTTGAATAGATAAAGTATCTCCATCTTCAAGGGATAAATTTGAAAATGACAGCTCTTGCAAATCTATATTCATTAAATTAAAACCGTTGCCTAGAGGGTCAATTCTTTTTATTTCTATTGTTGTGAGGTCTGCTTTTTCCTTTAGTGTGCCAGCAAAGCGAATGAGATCATCTGCTCTTTCGTTATCAATTAATTCATATACGCCTGGTCTTTCAACTTCACCTGTGATCGCAACTTTCTTTGTAATCGGCGGAATAAAAACAACATCTCCAGCCATAAGCCTTGAATCATTGCTTGTATCACCATTTAGAAGTAATTGATAAAAATCAAAATCAGAAACTATCTTTCCATTTCTTTTAAGTTGGATGTTTCGTAACGACCCGGTCGTTTTAATCCCGCCACTTAAAAAAATCGCGTTTGTTAAATTAGTCAATGCGTTTACAGTGTACATGCCTGGTCTAGAAGCCTCGCCTAGAACAAAAATATTTATAGATTTTAAAGACCCCAAAGTTAAACTTATTTCTGTGCCTATAAGTTGATTATTGACAATTTTTTGAAGTGTTTCTTTCAGGTCTTTAAATGTTAAGCCAGCAACATAAACAGGGCCTATTTCCGGCAAAAATATATCGCCATCTCTATTAACTTCTAAGGTATATTTTTTATTAATATTCCCAAAAAGGATTATTTTTATTTCGTCCCCTGAACTTAGAATATAATCAGATGGAATAGGAATATCTGATATTTGAGTGTATTGGTTATTATTAAAGTAGTTATATCCAAAGAACTTTAATTCACCCTTGTTGTTCTTTGGTTTAGGCGCAATAAGAAAATCTTCTGCGCCAGTGTATCCAAAATCTTCAGCTCCATCTTCAATGGGTGTCTGAACATTTTCTTCTATTTCATTTTCTTTGATTTCATTATTTTGATCTTTTGATTGGATATTATCTGAATCAGAACTACCTAGATTAGAGAGTTCTTCTAGATTGGAGAGTTCTTCTTGTAATACTTGCAGTTGCTCCAACTGATCTAAAGACTGTGAATATCCTTCAGGAACTACAATAGAAAACAAAGAAAATAAAATTATTTTTATTATACTTTTCAATACTATCTGCTCAATTTATAGTGTAAACCTCATCAAAGTGGAATCATATTACATTGTTGAAAAATAAGAAAGTTGAGTATTTAAAAAAAGTTACATTTAGTTACAATCAAGAAAATAAAATTTAATCATAGTTAGGACGATATATTCAATAAATTTAAGTACCAGTGAAAAGCAATGTTGTAATAATAGGTGGGGGACAAGCAGGTTGTATGACTGCAATTGCACTACGCCAAAAAAAATATGAAGGCTCTATATTGATAATAAATGAAGAGAACCATCTTCCTTATCAGCGACCCCCATTATCTAAGGGCTTTTTAATGGATGAGGTCAAGGAAGAAAATTTATATTTAAAATCTGCTAGATATTTTGAAAAGAACAATATCAAGCTAATGACAAATAAAATGGTGTCAGAGATTAATACTGATAACCGGACAGTCATAATAGATAATCTTGAAGTGAATTATGACAAACTTTCTATTTCTACTGGGAGCTCACCGAATAAAATTTCATTAAGTTGCAAAGAAAAAGGTATCCATTATTTGAGAAGCATTAGTGATGCAAAAAATATAAAAAAAACAATTAAGACTAAAAAAGATATTGTTTTGATAGGTGCAGGCTATATAGGCCTTGAGATAGCTGCAAGCTCTATAAAAAATGGGTTAAAAGTAACTATTTTAGAAAAAGAAACTAGGGTAATGAGTCGATCAGTTTGTTCAAAAACATCTGCTTTCATTCAAAAAAAACATGAGCAAGAAGGTGTAAAATTTCTATTTAACTTATCAATCAAAGATATAGATGATTATAAAAATAAGAAAAAAATTATTTGCAGTAATGGTGAGGTAATTTTAGCTGACGCTGTAATCATTGGGGTAGGCATCAAGCCAAATATTCAGCTTGCTAAGAGTTCAAACTTAGAATGCAAAAATGGAATTGTAGTTGATGAATATGGCAGAACTTCTAATAGGGATATATATGCAGCTGGGGACTGCACTAACCATCCTAATAATATATATAAAAAAATGCTTCGACTAGAGTCTGTTCATAATGCGATTGAACAAGCAAAAACTGTTGCTATATCAATAATGGGTGATAAAAAACCATATCGACAAGTTCCTTGGTTTTGGTCCAATCAATATAATCTGAAAATTCAGATAGCAGGTATATCTAAAGATTATGATGAATATATTGTGAAGGATGAAATTAGGAATAAGAAACTTGCAGTTTTTTATTTGAAAAAGAATAA
Source organism: uncultured Enterobacteriaceae bacterium (assembly GCA_964342175.1). Classification (GTDB taxonomy): domain Bacteria; phylum Pseudomonadota; class Gammaproteobacteria; genus UBA11873. Next base: position 21,711 of record CAYFFH010000010.1, read on the forward strand.
ACTAATTGCTGTAGACGCCATAAACAACCCTAAAGTATTCTCACAAGGAAAAAAATTGATTGCTATAGGGGGAAAGGCTCCTATCAAAGAATTAGAAAACTAGTGATGTTGCAGTAAAAGGATGCTGAAATAAGATTTAACTGCGATATTTTTAAGTCTCATCTTTAAAATAATCTGAAACAAAATTTTCAAAAGATTCTCCATCATTGTCTTCTAATCTTTTTTGCTGATTATGTGAACCTATGGCTTCTTTTTCTAGTAAATCCCAATTAGGATTATCAGATTGGTTTTGATTCAAATAATGCATCTTATTGGCTTCCCCTATGCTTTCACCTAATTCGAGAAAGCTCATATTATTGTTAGCAATTTTGTCAAGTAAGCGTGCAGACAGAGTTTGGTTAGTGTCATTGATTTTCTCTCTCATTTGATCTACAACTTTTGTATATTGTTTCTTATTACTATCTAAGACAGCAGCAATTGGTAATAAATTATCTACAATTTGATTCCCCCAATCCTTCAAACTTATTGTTTTTCCATCCTTTAATAATTCAAGCCTAGGCTCTCTCCCTTTTTTTGCAACTAATGCATCGTTGTAGTTAACATTATTCATTTCACTATCTGTAAAATGCTGTCGCTGCTTTATAAAACAATCAGTTAATAATAACTCCAAAAAAAACGTTGTTTCTTCATCAATCCCTATTCTACTA
>CAYFFH010000011.1:0-22405 GCA_964342175.1 uncultured Enterobacteriaceae bacterium
GACCTCGGCTGGGTGAGTAAAGGACAAATGGTGCCTGAGTTTGAGGAAGTGATGCTTTACACTGAAATTGATGAAATTAGCTTTCCGTTCGAAACAGAATTCGGCTGGCACATTTTACAAGTGCTTGACCGTCGCTCATACGACGGCACAGAGGACGTAAAACGTGAAAAAGCGCGATCCGCCATCAGCCAGCGTAAAACAGACGAAAGTTACCAATCGTGGCTACGCAGGCTTCGCGATGAAGCCTACGTAGAACTGCGTATAGATGAACCATGATCCCCCACCGACGCTCGCACTTACCGTGGGTGAACCAGCCGGAATCGGGCCCGACATCGTCGCCAACATAGCTGAACGCGATATTCCAGCAAAGCTAATCTGTATAGCCGATCCCAAGGTGATTGACGCTCGCGCAAAGGCGTTAGGGCTTGAAGTACGAATTATCCAATGTGACGAGCTCAGCACAGCGCCGGCCCACCGGCCCGGCACACTAGTCGTTCTGCCAGTTAACACTGGTGTACCGGTAATTCCTGGGACTTTAGATGTCAATAACGCGGGCTACGTGATGAAGTGTCTGGATATCGCGATTGCTGCTGCGAAGAGCGGCACAGTTGACGCCATTGTCACCGGCCCGGTACACAAAGGTGTAATCAACGATGCAGGTTTTGCGTTCACCGGGCACACAGAGCACCTTGCCAAAGATCTAACTCCCAAGCAAAAACCGGTGATGATGCTTGTATCAGGCTCTCTGCGCGTTGCTTTGGCGACGATCCACATTCCGCTACGCGATGTTCCGAGAACATTAACCACCACTAGTTTGACAAATGTTATCGAAGTCGTCGACGCAGCACTAAAAAATCAATTCAATATTCAACGTCCCCGTATCGGTGTGTGTGGCTTAAATCCTCATGCCGGAGAAAATGGACATTTTGGCCACGAAGACCGGGAAATCATCGCGCCTGCGATCGCGTCTGCAGAGCGCCAAGGGATTACAATACTCGGACCGATTCCAGCCGATACTGCATTCGCGCCAAGAACTCGTGCTTGTATCGACGCCTACGTTACGATGTACCATGACCAAGGACTACCAGTAATAAAGGCACTTGGCTTTGGAGAAATCGTCAACATGACACTAGGCTTACCGATCCTACGAACTTCGGTCGACCACGGCACGGCGATCGAACTCGCGGGTAGCGGGAAGGCAAATTCGGGGAGTTTGTACGCCGCGCTGATTGCTGCCATCAACCTCGTAAGAACGCGCGATCAGTGATCAGACCCCATCCCCGCAAACGATTCGGACAACATTTCTTGATTGATCCGGTGGTCATCCAACAGATCACTGACCTAATCGCTCCCAGTCCAGCCGACCGCATAATTGAAATTGGCCCGGGACAGGGTGCACTAACTATGCCGCTTATAAAGAGCCGGGCGCGTCTTACCGTCATTGAAATAGACCGAGATCTTGCCGGAGCAATTAGAAGCCAATTCGGCCATGAGCCGGATTTCAAAATTCAAATTCAAGACGCATTAAGCGTCGACTACCCTACCTTGATCGGCACTGATCGCGTACGAGTTGTCGGGAATCTTCCTTACAATATCTCAACTCCATTGATTCTCAAGTTAAGAACGCACCACGCATCGATTCAAGATATGACCTTTATGTTACAGAAGGAGGTCGTCGATAGGCTGTCTGCCCTACCTGGAACGAAGGCTTATGGTCGACTCTCCGTGATGGTACAAAGCCGGAGTCAAGTGGAACCATATTTCGAGGTCCCACCACTCGCCTTTGAACCTCCGCCGAGGGTTACCTCGAAACTTGTTCGAATTACACCCCAACCGAGTTCGCTCTCGGCCAATGCCGAAGCTCTCCTCGAAACTAGTGTCCGTCAGGCGTTCGGGCAACGCCGAAAAACGATCAAAAATACTCTTGGTAAAACAATGTCCCATGATGTTTTAACGGCTTGCGGGATCGGCCTTACTCAGCGTCCAGATGAAATCGACGTCGAAACCTATGTCCGGCTCGCGACCGCACTTTCCGTTGATTAAAAGTTTGTAAAGTTGCGTTACATTCCTCTACTGTAAGCAAGCATATGGAGTTAAGTCATTGAGTCCTAAGTGCACTAGACGTTACCCACAAATTCTGTGCATAACACTGTGCATAAGTCAAAGTCTTGAATGAAATCTGCGCATTTTCCTCGACGAATGTCTAGATCGAGCAAGAATTAAACAAACTATAAAGTTCTATATTTATTAGCTAGTTAGGGTAAGAATGTTCAAATTCACATCGTCGACCTACTCTAAGCCGATGTTCTAAAGACGTTGCGAACTGGATTGTGTACAATAGCGAGATAATGTGATCAACACCGCGACCCGTCGGTCACTCAAAAATAAAAAATACGTCTGTGCAACCCACCAACTCACATGCCTGTCAATCGGTCTACTTTGCGTCGCTTCCGATCCTTGTTTTATTTCCGGACTACATTGGATGCCTCTCCGTTTAAGCCACCGAGACCAGAGCAGGACTCCATAATATTTCTAGGCTGCCCGCGTATCCCTTATAAACACATTGATCCACCACCTAACGACTCGTCAGCACTTGTTCTGTCGGGTACCATCCGATCCTCAGTTTGGCGACCTGGTTGTCATTAAACGACGGTAATTTGCATAAAAAGCGGAACTTTCCGCGATTCCAGTCGGAAACTTGCGGCGCCGTCGAGACGCAAAATGCGATGACCAACGGGCCTAAACCAGAGCAGAGGACGCAGACCATTCCTAAGCACCAAGCAAATACCATAGTACGGTTCTTTGATAATCTAAGTGAAGTGGCAGGCCAATTGACGGCATGGATGGTCATAGCGATGGTGGGATTAACGCTGTATGACGTCGCGATGCGTTACGTCTTTCGCGATGGCTCGGTTGCGTTGCAAGAGCTCGAATGGCATTTTTTCGCACTAGTGATTTTGTTCGGTGCAGCATATACCTTTAAGTACGGTGAACACGTACGGGTTGATCTTATTTACTCGAGTCCGTACTTGCCGGAACGATATCGCCAAGTTGTAGATATTCTGGGTAATTTAGTGTTCTTGCTCCCCTTCGCAATAATGATAATTTGGACATCGATTCCGTTCGCCTATGACGCCTTCATTCATCGGGAGATCTCACCCGATCCAGGCGGTTTGAGCAATCGTTGGATAATAAAGGCCTCGATTCCTACAGGGTTCGCTCTGCTAGCCGTGCAGGCTCTAGCGGACACTGTAAAGCGGCTCGCTGAAATGCGTCGGGCCGCCTAAACATATGGAGATCTGGGCTTTAGTCATGTTCTTGGTCGCTATTGGCGCACTGCTAATTGGATACCCAGTCGCGTTCACGCTGGGTGCAGTCGCCTTGCTGTTCGGCACAGTTGCGCTCGGTTTCGATTACTTTTACTTACTACCACTGCGGATCTGGGGCATCCTAACCAATTTCACGTTACTCGCGGTTCCACTATTCGTATTTATGGGCGTCATATTGGAAAAAAGCGGTCTAGCCGAAGAGCTCCTCGAGACGATGGCAATGCTATGTGGGCGGATGCGCGGTGGCCTAGCGTTCGCCGTAATCATAGTCGGGGCACTACTAGCGGCAACGACCGGTGTCGTCGGTGCGACGGTCGTTACGATGGGGGTTATCGCTCTACCGGCAATGTTAAAACACGGGTATTCACCGAGTCTCGCTACGGGAACGATCGCGAGCGCCGGTACTCTAGGTCAAGTCATCCCTCCAAGTATAGTATTAATCCTACTTGCTGACGTTGTCGGTGTCCCGATTGGATCCCTATTCTTAGCAGCAGTGGTTCCAGGTTCTATTCTGATCGCCCTATATACAGGATATATCGCGATTAAGGCTTGGCAGGATCCCAAAAGTGCTCCGGCCATTGTGTCTTTTGATCAACGATCGATCGTGCTTCGGGTAGTGAAAAGCCTTTTCCCTCCATTGTTTTTGATCGCTGCGGTGCTGGGTTCTATATTTTTTGGTATCGCCTCCCCAACCGAATCAGCCGCCATTGGAAGCACAGGAGCACTGTTCCTAGCCGCTTTCCATGGCCGGTTAAGCCGAGGCAACCTGCAACTTGCCGCCCTACAAACAATGAAGCTCACTTCTATGGTATTCATCATACTGATTGGTGCTACGGCGTTCGGATTGGTGTTCAAAGGTATGGGCGGTGATCGTCTGGTACACGATATTTTTATCGCTATGCCAGGCGGCCACATTAGTTTCCTTTTCGTCGCTCAGGCGGTAATTTTTATACTCGGATTCTTTTTAGACTTTGTCGAAATCTGCTTTATTGTTGTGCCCATATTAGCGCCTATTGCTTCAGCGTTAGGGCTAGACATGTTGTGGTTTGCGTTACTTATTGCGATCAATTTACAGACCTCATTCCTCACGCCGCCGTTTGGATTTTCCTTATTTTATCTGAAGGCAGTCGCACCAAAGTCAATAAAAATTCAACAGATTTATCGCGGCATCGTTCCATTTGTAATCCTGCAACTAGCAACTTTAACTTTAGTCGCTGCTTTCCCGGAGCTAGTACGCTGGCTACCAGATATGATGGACCGAATGCACGGGATTACTCCGTAGCCGGGACGCTAACGCAATGCAGCGATAACGGAGGCGGTATCAGGCTCTACCCCATGCCAAATCGAGAACGACTTAGCAGCTTGCTCCACCAACATTCCGAGACCGTCGTAGCAAGCTCCCGCACCGTTATCTCGACACCAGTCCAAAAATCGGGTCCGACCATCAACTGTATACATCATATCGTAACAACAGGTTAGAGCACCGATAGTTCCATTAGCTAGCGGCGGCAATTGACCAGATAGACTGAGAGAGGTTGCGTTGATGATTAAATCATACGGACCATTCGGTAGGCTTTCATAATCAAACGCCTGAAGCGAACCCTGCGTAGAAAAACGACTCACGAGATCTTTCGCCTTGGTTAGGGTCCGGTTCACAATATTTAGCTCGCCCGGATTCTCTTCCAACAACGAAGGAATCACACCCCGCGCCGCGCCGCCAGCCCCCAGTAAAAGAAGGCGTTTCCCAATTAAGCTTAACCGATGGTTACGTGTTAGGTCTCTTACAAGGCCGATTCCATCCACATTATCTGCAATCGTTATTCCGTCTGTAGCTACTGTCATCATATTCGCGGCACCCGCTAGTACCGCACGAGGCTTAAGCGTAGTCAAAGCGGCGTAGGCCTCTTCCTTCAATGGAACCGTAATACTCATCCCTCGCCCACCCTCGACAACGAACTCGGTCACTGCATTTGCGAAACAGTTCGCCGGGATCTCGATCCGTTGATAACGCAATGCAATACCGAATTGTTGACCAAACGCAAGATGGATGTCGGGTGATTTGCTATGCGCTATAGGCGAACCAACAACGCAGAAATATGGATCTCCCGGCGGAATCTGAAACCATTTACCCATCGATTCAATTACACTTGAATTCGAAAGACTTGCCAGTACATACACGCACCCTCAAGTCCTTTTCCTAGTTATTTCGGCACAATAACAGGTTGCATTTTTGCAAAATATCACTGTATTACCTATCACTAAGTCTTATACATCTATAACGAACTTCATGTGGCATCCTTGCTGATACGTCAAGCGACGCATTCTAGTTCCCGAAATTTATCAGAATCAAGAATATAGCCTGATGTACCAGGTGTACATCCAGAAAAATGTGCTTCTACAACTCCGGGTTTTCCGACGATTCACGGACCACGAGTCAGTGTTTATTGCCTTTGCTACAACGTCCTATACGCCATACACTCTAGACAGAAGAAAGTCGGTCGTCGTATTAGGTTCGTATAAAAATCGTTGGAGGCTAAAGTATGTAGCCTCGCTCATCATGTTCACTCAAATCAAGGCCTTGCGTTTCAACCTCGTCACTAACCCGAAGCGGAACTACCAACGCAACAATTTTAAGCAATACAAATGTCAGTACGCCGCACCATATCACCGTCGCAAGGACGCCAATTGCTTGTATCCCGACTTGATGCCCCATAGTAACTCCATCTGCGTAGCCAACGCCGCCGAAGTTCTCGGCTGCAAAAACACCCGCTAGCAACGTTCCTAGGGCGCCGCCAACTCCATGCACGGGAAAGACATCGAGTGAGTCATCGATCTTCAAAGATCGTTTTATAAACTGCGTTGCGAAGTAACAGACGACTCCTGCCGATAGACCGATGATCAAGGCACCGGTCGGTCCAACGTAACCAGAGGCTGGCGTTATCGTGCCAAGACCCGCCACCATGCCAGTCACGACACCGAGCACGCTAGCTTTACCATGTTTAATCCGTTCGACAGCGATCCATGCTAATGAACCAGCAGCTGCCGAGATATGCGTTACAAGCATTGTCATACCAGCATCACTATTAGCAGCTCCAGCACTGCCGGCATTAAACCCGAACCATCCAACCCACAACATCGAAGCACCTGTAACCGTCAAAGTCATATTGTGCGGCGGCATCGGGGTCATGGGGAAACCTTTGCGCTTACCAAGCACCATAGCGGCAACGATTGCCGCGACACCGGCATTAACATGGACCACAGTCCCACCAGCAAAATCCAATAGGCCCATACCAGCAAGCCACCCCTCACCCCAAACCCAATGACACACTGGGGCATATACAACTAGCAACCAAAATATACTAAACAATAGCACGGCTGAGAAACGCATCCGTTCAACGAAGGCACCGATGATTAATACCGGTGTAATCACCGCAAACGTCATTTGGAACATTACAAATACCGATTCCGGGATCGTCCCGTGAACCGCGTCGCGCGAAACCTCGGACAGCATGATGTTCCCAAGGCCAATGAAGCGCTGCAAATCACCGCCGTCACCGAAGGCAAGGCCGTAACCTACGATAAGCCATGCAATTGACATCAAACACCCAATCGTGAAGCACTGCATTAGCACCGACAACGCATTTTTGCTACGGACCAGACCGCCATAAAATAGAGCAAGCCCAGGCAGAGTCATGAACAGTACTAATGCGGTAGCAGTAAGAAGCCAGGCGGTATTACCACTATTGAGATCATCGGCACATGCGTTTGCGCAGCACCCAATGGCTAGCATAAGAAAAGTAATTACTCGATTAAGCATACGCATCGTTCGGCCTCCGCGTCAGTTCTAGTGGTTGATTTTATATGGCATCGCAATTGTCACCATGTCATCTGAGTCAACCCACGAATACGACGTGACGAAATCATGCTCAGGTGCCTCAACCGACCAGACAATTGATCATAATGACATTGCTAAAGTGCGTCTTCCCCTGTCTCACCTGTGCGAATACGCACCACTTGGATCACGTCCTGAACAAAAATCTTCCCATCGCCGATCGATTCCGTATTTGCAGCTCTCTGAATGCTTTCCACCACCCCTTCTACTCGATCAGAAGAAACGGCGAGTTCAATCTTTATTTTTGGGAGAAAATCCACAACGTATTCGGCGCCACGATAAAGCTCGGTATGGCCTTTTTGTCGTCCGAAACCTTTAGCTTCGGTGACTGTCATGCCTTGGACTCCTCGATCGGAAAGCGCTTCACGCACTTCGTCAAGCTTGAACGGCTTGATAATCGCAGTCACGAGTTTCATCGCTTCCCCTTCTCTCGACTGTTATTTAGACAACCCAAAAGAACTATGTTCATTTTTACGTGACCCATACAGACGTCACGTTTCCGTCTAACCAAACAAAATTCTTGCAGCACACCCCAAGATCAAAGCCAACATGCATATATCAACTAAATAATAATTGCTAAGGTACGGCTGCGTATTTTATTGGACTAAGTACACAGATACAGCGCAGCGATAATGCACTAATTTTGCCGAAAATTTTACCAGGCCGCCTGCTGGCCCCTCGATCTGCGAATTCTCCTATAAAGCTGCCGCTGACGTCCTGAAACTACAGAGTGGTTTAGGCCACTCAAAGGGCTTCAGCTCCGGACTCGCCCGTTCGGATCCGGATCGCCTCTATTAATTCCTGTACAAAAATCTTTCCGTCTCCAATCTTGCCAGTACTCGCCGCTTTCGTGATGGCCTCGATGACTGCCTCAACCTGGTCATCACTCACGGCAACTTCAAGTTTGGATTTTGGAAGAAAATCGACGATGTATTCGGCTCCTCGGTAAAGCTCGGTATGTCCTTTTTGACGCCCGAATCCTTTAACTTCCGTGACGGTCACTCCTTGCACGCCAACCGCCGACAAAGCCTCTCGCGCGTCGTCCATTTTAAATGGCTTGATAATCGCCGTTACGAGTTTCATCCCATTACATCCTCTTTACCACTTCAAATCCAAATTCACGATTAATCAACCAGCCATTGCTCGAGTCCCTGCGCCAGCTCGGATTAACATTGCTAAAACAATCCATTAGCGAACAATACTCTGCCACGCAATGAATCAAATTAGTGCGACAGAGCGATCCACGCCCCGCCGCGTGAACCCAGAGAGGTTCACATCGTACAAAATTCGTGTGTGATCCGCGAGCACGTTGCGGCCACAACAAGAAATTTTTCGCGTATTTTAACCTTACTCTGAATTTATTTTACCTCGTCGGGGGTATAATGTGGCCATCACTGACGCAGCTCAGACATGTTCACTTTTTATCTGAGTTGAACGACGATAAATTCCATCAGAATTGGAGCTTTAGATTTGATTGAATTGAGGAAAATTGAAGAAATCGTTGAAAACGTAGCTAAAGTTCTTCCCGTTGGGACCGAAAAACTACGTGAGGAGATACGAGAAAATGTGCGGGTCATACTCGAATCCAGTTTCGAGCGCATGAACTTAGTCACCCGTGAAGAATTCGACGCGCAGACCGCACTACTGCGACGGACCCGCGAAAAACTCGATGAGCTTGAAGCAATCGTCGCCACACTGGAACCGGAATAAATATGTAGCCACCACACACCTGCAGGCCGATTGATCACAGGATGGCCTTTGCCTGAGGACACGGATTCCCCTACAGTACGACGAAACCCTTTGATATTCCGCCGCAATGAACAACCCAAACTATCAAATCGAAATAGCGGTCGAAACGACCTACATCGAACAACAATCGGTACCTAATGAGGACCGATATGTATTCGCTTATACAATTACTATCGAGAACGCAGGCACTATGGCGGCACAACTAATTTCCCGCCATTGGGTAATTACGGATGGCTCCCATCATATTCAGGAAGTCCGTGGTGAAGGTGTGGTCGGAGAACAACCGAACCTCGCACCAGGAGAATCGTTTACTTATACTAGTGCGGCAATAATCGAGACGCCTGTCGGGACAATGCATGGCAGTTATCAAATGGTCGCCAAAGATGGAACCGGATTCGACGCGCCGATCGAGGCGTTTCGACTTTCGGTCCCCAACGTCCTGCACTAGCCGACTTCTGCGCACGCGATGGCGACTTACGCGATCGGTGACATTCAGGGTTGCTTCGACGAACTCGTCTCCCTGCTGGATCGAATTAATTTCGATTCGAGAAACGATCAATTGTGGTTCGTCGGCGACTTAGTGAACCGTGGGCCAGCGTCCCTCGAGGTAATGAAGTTCGTCAAAGGGTTAGGCGATAGCGCGATCGTCGTACTGGGCAATCACGATTTGCACTTACTAGCCTGCTCATACATTGACAAATACTCACCTGGAGAAAATGACACTTTCCAAGACGTGCTCGACTCACCACTGCGTCAGGAACTGTCGCAGTGGTTAAAGTGCCAACCATTAATTCACCGCGACACTCAATTGGGTTACACCATGGTGCATGCGGGAATTCCAGCCCACTGGACGCCTGTGGACGCGGTAGTTTACGCGGCAGAAGTGGAGGCCGTGCTGCGTAGCGACGATTCCGTGGGATTTTTTTCCCATATGTACGGAAATGAACCGGACCGATGGGATGATAGTTTAACTGGCTGGACACGCATCAGACTTATCACGAACCTTTTCACAAGGCTGCGATATCTCACAGAGGACAATCGAATGGATTTTGTTCATAAAGGGCCAGTTGGATCCCAACCCAAGACACTAACCCCTTGGTATGATCTCTATAGATTCCCCGACAAATCAGACGCGATCTTGTTCGGACACTGGTCGGCACTACATCTAACAGAAAATGAGATGCGTAATAAACGGATTTTCGCTTTGGACACCGGCGCTGTTTGGGGCGGGACATTGACCGCGATGCGCCTCGAGGACAGCCGGGTATTTAGTGTCCCCTCAAGTGTGGCCCTGCCAATCACCGATTGACTGGCGCGCAGGTTCTCACATCTCAGTCCACTCTAGCTCGATCAAGCATAACGAAGCTGTAGTCATATTCGTTTTCTAAATCCGCGGCATGTCGATTGCGGGATACCTCGTGCCACTCAGTCCAATCTACCTGCGGGAAAACCGTATCCCCTTTGATATCGGCATGCACTTCGGTCAAGTAGATGCGCCGCGCTATAGCAAGTGCCGCCGCATATAGTGTCGCGCCTCCGATGACCATCACTTCCTTGGCATCACCGGCGATGGCCAATGCCGCATCTAGCGATCGCGCAGCTTCGGAGCCGGGGTGAAGGCATTTCTGCTGACGGGTAACGACGATGTTTCGGCGCCCCGGTAGGGTGCACCCAATAGATTCATGCGTCCGGCGCCCCATAATCAAGGGATAGCCCATGGTCACCGATTTAAACCGCTTAAGATCCGACGGAATGCACCAAGGCAGTGCGTTATTCCGACCGATGACGCCGTTGTTGGAAACCGCGGCAATAATATTAATCTGCACTAGACCTGTACCTAAATTACGATTGAATCTCCCACTCCATGCTAGGTTTATACAGCGATCGGTGCTGTAATACTCGGTAACGCCTCATAACCCTTAAGCTCAAAGTCATCAAACGTAAAGTCATAAATTGAATCCACTGCGGGATTTAAATGCATCGTCGGTGCGGTCAACGGCGTACGTGTCAACTGCTCATCGGCTTGCTTAAGATGATTAACATAAAGATGGGTATCGCCCAACGTGTGAATAAATTCGCCGGGACTATACCCGCAGACCTGTGCAATCATCAAAGTCAGTAGCGCGTAAGAAGCAATATTGAACGGCACACCAAGAAAGACATCCGCGCTGCGTTGATACAATTGGCACGATAACCGGTTATCTGCTACGTAAAACTGAAACATCGTATGACAAGGGGCTAACGCCATCTGCTCAATCTCTCCGACATTCCAAGCGCTGACAATGTGCCGACGCGAATTGGGATCTGTTTTCAATCCTTGCACAACCTGAGCTATTTGATCCTGGGTCTTACCGTCAACTGAACGCCACGAACGCCACTGCACACCATAGATCGGACCGAGATCACCGTTTTCATCAGCCCATTCATCCCAGATTGAAACACCATGTTGTTTAAGGTAGTGAATGTTCGACTCCCCTCGCAAAAACCACAATAGCTCATAGATTATCGATTTTAGATGGAGCTTTTTTGTCGTTAATAGTGGGAAGCTATTCGCCAGATCAAAACGCATCTGATAACCGAACGTACTTAACGTACCTATTCCGGTGCGGTCATCTTTTAGCTTTCCATGATCGCGAATGTGCTGCAGCAGATCTAGATATACTTGCATATATTTACCTTAACCTCTGCGCCCGTTCCGAATACGCAATGCCAAGAATAATTATCCCGGCAAGTATCATCGGAACAGATAGAACCTGTCCCATCGTTACCCACCCGAACGCCAGGTAGCCAATGTGTTGGTCAGGCTCACGGACGAATTCAATACTAATCCGAATGATGCCATATGCTATCAAAAAGGTCGCAGATACCGCACCGACAAACTTGCCTTTCAGCGCGACGAGGCGCAGCAAGAAAAACAATACGACGCCCTCTAAAAACGCCTCGTATAACTGAGACGGATGACGCCCCATCGCACCGGCCGCGGGATGAGTAAAGATCACGCCCCAAGGTAAATTTGTCGGGGCACCCCATAGCTCCTGATTCACGAAGTTAGCAATACGGCCGAAAAAAAGCCCAATTGGAACCCCCACTGTAACGAAGTCCGTCACCGCAAAAAAAGGCCTCGAACGCAGACCAGCAAATAACGCCAGCGCAAGAACGAAACCGAGGGCCCCACCATGAAACGACATACCGCCACGCCACACGGCGAAGATGCTCAATGGATCATTGAATGTTTCACTAAAGTTGTAGAACAGCGCGTAACCAATGCGGCCGCCGACCACACCACCTAGGGCCGCAAAAAAGACAACATCGGAGACGTCCTCTCGCGCCCATTCTGACCGATGGTGATCGGCGCTGCGTGAGAGATACCACCATCCGAGACCAATGCCGACGATATAAGCGATTCCGTACCAATGAATCGACAGCGGCCCGACCTGTAACGCGACGGGATCAATATTTGGGAATGGGATCATAATTGGTGTAAATTTTAGCACGGCGAAGCCGTAAGCCAGATTTCTGATGGTTACTTTAATATTGCAACCGCAACATGACGTTGGATCAGCGCTAATCTAAAAATACTAATAAGGACTAATCGATGAACGCGCTTCAAGGTGAAACAAGCCCTTACTTGCTGCAGCATGCAGCGAATCCAGTCGAGTGGTACCCCTGGGGGCCAGAAGCCTTAGCCAAGGCTCACCGAGAAAACAAGCCAATCTTACTGTCGATAGGGTACTCGGCCTGCCATTGGTGCCATGTCATGGCGCACGAGTCGTTTGAAGACCAAGCCACGGCCGAATTGATGAACTCTCTGTTCATCAATATCAAGGTTGATCGCGAAGAGCGGCCGGATATCGACAAGATTTATCAAACTGCACAGTATCTTTTGACACAGAACCAAGGCGGGTGGCCGTTAACGATGTTCCTAACCCCAAACGACCAAGTGCCTTTTTTAGGTGGCACCTATTTCCCCAAAGAAGCAGCGCATGGGCTGCCAGCATTTAAAGATTTACTAACGCGAACAGCGGATACTTACCGCGAACGCGAAGTCGACATCCGCGAACAAAACACGCAGGTAATCGAAGCTCTAAAACAAATACAAAATGTAACGACACCGAACATCAACAAGATTAATGATGGTCCAATCGATGCCACTCGCGAACAAGCCGCGCGTACATTCGATCATCATCTCGGTGGGTTTGGGCGTGCCCCCAAGTTTCCCCACCCAACCTTACTAGAACGCCTAATGCGCGACTACAGTCGAAGCGATAGCCAAGACGAAGACGCCTGGTATATGGCATGCCACACCCTAACACGCATGGCGAATGGGGGTATTTATGATCAATTAGGCGGCGGCTTTTGCCGCTACTCGGTAGATAACCAATGGATGATCCCACATTTCGAAAAAATGCTGTATGACAACGGACAGCTACTTACACTCTACGCTCAAGCGTGGCTAATCAATCATGACCCATTGTTTGAAAAGGTAGTCGAAGAGACTGCGGCGTGGGTGATTCGAGAAATGACGTCACCTGATGGAGGATTTTACTCAAGTCTAGATGCCGATTCAGAAGGTACAGAAGGCGCATTTTATATCTGGGAGAAACACGAGGTAGAAGCACTTATCGGCGACGACTTTGAGGCTTTTGCACGGCGCTTCGGGCTTAACGGTGATTCAAATTTTGGAGGCCGTTGGCATCTGCGCATAGTCGCTGATTATCAGGAGATAGCGAACGTCCTGGGTAGTACTGCCGAAATACTTAAAAAACGAATCAATTCCGCACGTACGCTTTTGTTTGATCGGCGTGAAACCCGCACCCATCCTCATCGTGACGAGAAAATCTTAACCTCCTGGAATGCACTAATGATCAAAGGGTTTGCTATCGCAGGGAATGTGTTTGCACGCGATGACTATTTAGATACAGCCGAACACGCCATCGATTTCATTCGCCGAAAACTTTGGCGAAATAACAAACTCTTAGCTACTTGCAAAGATGATCACGCGCATCTTAATGCGTATCTCGATGATTACGCCTTCCTAATTGATGCGTTATTACATCAGCTAAGCGCACGCTGGCGCCACTCCGACCTATGTTTCGCAATCGAACTCGCCGACTACTTGATAGAAAATTTCGAAGATCAGGATCGCGGAGGTTTTTATTTTACTGCTCATAGCCACGAAAGTCTGATCCATAGGACGAAACCACTTAGCGACGATGCTCTACCAGCTGGCAACGGTATTGCCGCGTGGAGCATCGCACGACTGGGGCATCTGCTGGGGGAATCACGCTACCTCAGGGCTAGCACGAGAACATTGCGCGCCGCGCTGGGGTCTATCGAAAATGCGCCTGGCGCCCACAATGCGTTGCTGTTGGCTCTCGAAGAGAATTTGAACCCACCGACGTCGGTTGTCCTACGAGGAGAGCGGACTGCGATGTTAAGTTGGAAACGTCGTCTAGAAGAGGTATACGATCCCGCGCGCCTATGCTTTGCCATCCCTGATGATAACGAGAAACTTCCATCGTTTCTGGCGCGACAGTCGAGATTGGGCAAAGTCACGGCCTACGTATGCTACGGGCCCCGATGCTTACCGCCCATAAAGACCTTCGCAGAACTTGTTGAAATACTCAAGAATACAAAGGATCGCGTCACTTAGACTTGATCAAACTTCCCCGGATGACAATCTGCAGGAGCACCAGTCAATAGTCCCCTAGCTTGAAAGCTTGTATGCTAGATTGCACTAACAAAAGGGAGTATGGCCTACATGTTGGAGATCAATTTTTCTGGCCCCTATGGTCTACTGCCCAATCGCGATGAGGTACCATTGCTGTTAGCCGATCCCGCAATATGGACAGGGGGCGTTTATCTTTGGACATTCCTCTACAACCAGGCACATCGAGTAAATTTCGCCGGAGTCTGTAGCCGTAGCGTCGCCGAACGACACACGGAACATCTAACTGATTTCCTCACCGGGCGTCAAACTTTCTACAACGCGGCTGACCTAGCAGCTGGCGCACTGACCCCAGTTTATCGCCCTGGTGACGGCGACGACCGCTTCGTTGCTGGATACCCCGCGCTTATGAGTCAGCTCTGCGCGATAAGAATTTTCGCGGCACCGTTTAATGGACCAGAACACCTTCTAAAACGCCTTGGCCTCGGGATCGTTGCACATTTCCAGCAATTCGGCGGTCGAGCTCGGGAATGGTTAGACAATGATCCCGTGGTCTACAACAACTCTGACTACGATGAAAAATTAACAGTCCGAATTGGGCGTCCTGCGTTTATCGCAAGCATGCCCGATGAGATGCACCTTTAACAGAGCAGTATGAAATCAGATCGATTAGATTCGCGCCACGTTATTTGGATTCCGAATACAGATTATCACCGCAGGCTTCATAGCTACTCGCGTCTCGGGGTCGGTACCACAATGACCCACTTGTACACCGCCGTAGGTATAATCCCGAACTCACCTCTACCAGGGTAACCTGATAAGAAACCGCGATGTAGATTAACCGCGTTAAATGGCAGACCAAAAATACCGACTGCTACATTACTGCACAGTCTAATCCATCAAGCAACATGTGTATAACGAGACCAATACCCAAAACACGCAGTTTCGAGATAGCACACAGCCCGATGTAGCCGACGATTGGGGTAACCTTGTGCATCGGATGGAAACCGATACTGCAGCGGTTGGAATCGTAGATCGGATCGGCAAATAGATGATCGAGGTCGACCACCATACTCATTATCATCATCAGATATGCACCGGCCCACCGTTCGGGGTAAAACCAACGCGCGATTATAGCGGGAATAATAAAATGTAGCGCCAGATGCAGCATATGTGACGTCTAATTCGAACGGTCTTCTGCCTATAACATTCCTAGGGCGTTAACGAGGTTGATTTTGACCCCAATATTGTTGGTAGTAGCCTCCGAAATCCGATCGAGTTAAATCTGTACTTCACTGACAAAACCTAACGCGATGAATATAGCTGTAAACAATATTTTATTTTTCCTAATTATTTTTGATCGCTAATTTGTCTCGCTGTACCTTCAATTAAACGCCATGCGGAAGCGACATGTGACTCCGTCGTCCCTGCCTGTCCTATGCATAAACGCAAAGACACTCGGCCCCCGATGGTGGTATGCGACAAGAATACTCGACCACTTTTGTTTAAACGGTCGAGTAAGATCTCGTTGAACTCGTTACCTTGAAGGTGGTGAAAGCATACAAGATTTAATCGAGGGGGCGCGGTGATCACAAATTCCTCCGAGTCTTCTATCCACCTCGCAAATTCTCCCGCCAAACGCACGTGCTCACGAATGTGATGCTTGAGCCCTTCCACTCCGTAATGACGGATGACGAACCAGAGCTTAAGTGCGCGAAACCGTCGCCCTAGGGGAACCTGCCAATCGCGGTAATCAATGACTTCGCCAGATTCACTCGCCGCATTGCGTAAATACTCTGGCAAAATTGTCAAGGTGTCGATCAACTCTTGGCGATCGGCAACGTAGAAGCAGTCGCAATCAAAGTTTGTGAACATCCATTTGTGCGGGTTGAAACAATAGCTGTCTGCGTACTCGACACCGCGATGCAATGCGCGGTGCTCTTCACACATCGCTGCCGTGCCGGCCATCGCCGCATCCACGTGCAACCATAACCGCTGCTCTTCGCAAATAGCAGCAATTTCCGGCACCGGATCGAGAGCCAATGTCGATGTGGTACCAATGGTGGCGCACGCAAAAAAGGGAATCAAGCCATTGTTACGATCCGTCTCGATTTGTTCGGCGAACGCTTTGGGGCTCATCGCCATGAAATCATCTGTCGCTATCTTGCGTACGTTCTTAATGCCGATCCCGGCTATAGCGCACGCTTTATCTAGTGAGGAGTGCGTCTCGCTAGAACAATAAGCAATGAGCCTCCCATCAGAACCAAATTCTTTAGCATTGAAACGTGTAGCGCGCTCGCGCGCCGCCAGTACCGCACATAAGGTCGCACTAGAAGCGGAGTCCTGGATCACTCCACCACCATTGGACGTACATTTAAATTTTTGCGGCAACCCCAGCATATCGACGATCCAGTCGAGCACGTGGGATTCTAACTCCGTACACGCTGGGCTGGTTAGCCAGAGCATCCCTTGGACTCCGAGTCCTGCGCTCAATAGCTCACCAAAGATTGATGGACCTGAGTTGTTCGCTGGGAAGTAAGCGAAGAAGTTTGGAGATTGCCAATGCGTAATCCCAGGCAAAATATAGCGTTCGAAATCAGCCATGACATCGGTAAACGGTTCCCCGACCTGAGGTGCTTTATCCGGGAGCATCGCGCGGATGTCTCCGGGTTCAACTTGTGACAGGACAGGGTATTTGCCAACGTCACCTGCATAATCAGCCAACCAATCGATCAGCGCATATCCGTCTCGCCGAAATTCTTCGGGGGACATATGGAAACCGCTACGGTCTTTGACTGTCATCGCTAGTGGTGGCGAGGTTAATTGGAATAATCATGTTACTGCGCATAACAAACGCAGCCACCCACCAAGCAATTTAATTAACGTAGAAACCACACAAAGCACTGAAATTCATTGAGCACCACTCTACCTTGTGTTCCTAGTTTTTCTTGGGACTGTCTTCATGTAGAAATTGGATCGGATCCGCCCACGCCGGATCCGATCCCCTTTCGTCCATTTGACCCTACAAATTACTCAGCACATTTTCGGCAGAACTCGCCTTTACTTCGGACGGCGACTCCTCAACGAATAAGTGTGACACTTCACCATCGTTAACAATCAGCGCGAAGCGTAGCCCTCGGGTACCCATCCCAAAGCCAGAAGCATCGAGCTCAAGGCCCAACGCCTTGGTATAATCGCCGTTACCATCGGCAAGCATGGTGACTTTTCCATCGGCACCCGCACTGGAACCCCAAGCATTCATTACGAATACGTCATTAACGGCGAGACATGCGACTGTGTCGATACCCTTTGCTTTTATTGCGTCGGAATTCGCTACATAACCTGGCAAATGTGTCGCAGAACACGCTGGTGTAAACGCGCCAGGTACAGAAAATAACACAACATTTTTTCCATCAAAAAGTTCGGCTGACGTCACGCCTCCTGGGCCATCGGAACCCATTACCGCAAAACCACCCTCTGGGACTTTGTCACCAACTTTAATTGTCACTATTTTTATCTCCGTTTATCAGACATTAGAATCACCGCGCATTGTGCCATCGGAACCGCCTGGCGGGAACCTGTGCGAACTCGATTCAGCGGTCTCATCAACCAAATCCCTTGGGACTGTTGTGGCACGCATCTTGGATAAATCGCCCGCGCCCTCAATCGTTATCTGATCCTGGCACCACCCAGCGCACAGGTCAATGCTTATTGATCACGCCAAAAAGCTCTCTTCGAAGTAACTGATGGATAGACGCCACGCAGCCAATCGCATTCATTAAATCATCAATGCCAGCGCAAGATCTGCAACCAAGTCCTCCGGCTCTTCCAATCCAATTGATATACGAATCAAACCTTCGCCTATACCACTGCGTGCCCGATCTTCGGCACTAACTCGAGAATGAGTTGTCGTCGCAGGATGCGTCACAATACTACGTGTATCCCCAAGGTTTCCTGTGATAGAGAATAGTCGGAGTGAATCGATGACCTGCCACGCTTTTTCCCGGCCACCTTGTATTTCGAATGCCATAACTCCGCCGAACCCATTCTGTTGCCGGTCCGCGAGTTCATGCTGTGGGTGATTAGACAAACCTGGGTAATACACTTGTTTAACCTGTACTTGATCCGCCAACCATGCCGCTACTATCGCAGCGCCACGACAATGTTGCTCTATGCGGACGGCTAGAGTTTCTAGGCCTTTGAGAAATACCCAGGCATTAAATGGACTCATGCTCGCTCCACCCGAGCGCAGTATTGGAATTAATTTCTCCTCGACCAAAGTTGTGGGTGCCACAATCGCACCACCAACGCATCTACCCTGACCATCCAAGTACTTGGTCGCCGAATGGATAACAATATCCGCCCCATGAGATAGTGGTCGCTGCAAAATTGGGGTGCAGAAACAATTATCGACAACCAATAGACTATTAGACTCATGTGCTAGCTCTGCCAATGCACTAATGTCTGCAATCTCAGTTAACGGATTCGATGGCGTCTCCAAAAATAAAAGCTTCGTGTTCGGGCGAATTGCATTTTTCCACGCTTGCTGGTCTATAAGATCTACAAAGGTAAACTCAATACCGAATTTCGCCAATATGTTTTTGAATAGATTAATAGTGCTGCCAAACACACTATAAGAGCATACGACGTGATCGCCAGCCGCCAACACCCCGAGGCATAAGGTCATAATTGCACTCATACCTGACGCTGTTCCGACGGTACATTCGCCCCCCTCTAGCGCGGCCAGACGTTGCTCGAAAGCCCGTACTGTAGGATTTGTAAATCTCGAATAGACGTTTCCAGTCTCCTCGCCACTGAATCGTGCCGCCGCTTGCGCCGCGTTCTCAAAGCTAAAGCTCGAAGTAACGAAAATCGGATCGCTGTTTTCGAATTCAGCAGTTTGGTGACTACCCACGTGACACGCAATAGTTGACACCGCGTCTTCAAAATCATCGCTTACGTTCATAGATCTGTCCTGAATCGTGTAAATCATGCATTGATCTAGGTCAAAACCTCCTGGCGCTCAGTTATCGGACCATAGGCTCGTACCTCGATCTGTTGCCGAGTTGATATATACGGGGTTTCTAAAAACAGCACGCCGGAAAACGTATAGGTGAATTTCGTTTTAGCTGTTCTTTTATAGCGCCCGCAAGCTGATATCAAATCAGCGCTTTTCACTGACGACAATATTATGTTCGTGAATTGAAGTCAATGGAGGAGCGAAAATTCGAACTCTTCAAGCTTTGCTTATTCCCCCACCAAGTCCACTCTGGGAAGGCAATGCGAATCGCCGCCTAAGATGGAGAGCCCTAATGCCGTGATAAATTATGAAAACAGTAAAGGCTCATGCGTCTTTCCCCATGATCACCAATACATTAGAGAAAACGTTGATCTCACACCACTCGGAACCTAGTGGTGAGATGACAGATATCTCATAAGTCGGCCGGTATCTCCTCGGAGCTATGCATGTCGCTCAGTGAGTTTTGCGCAGAAACGCGTAATGATTTCGCTTCATCTGATCGCAGTGACTCGATACGGGTGAGGTACGATTCGCTGATATCTCCTGTAACGTAATCACCATCAAAACAAGATAGATCGAAACGCTTGACCCTCATATTACCCCTACGTGTTGCGTCTACGAGATCGCTCAAATCTTGGTAGATGATCCTATCCGCACAGATAATCTTGCCCACTTCATCGACTGATCGGTTAGATCCGATCAGCTCTTCCCCAGTCGGCATATCTATACCATAGACATTCGGATAAACCACTGGGGGTGACGCAGATGCGAAATAAACTTTGTTGGCCCCAGCATCGCGAGCCATTTGGATAATCTGGCTTGAGGTTGTACCCCGAACAATTGAGTCGTCTACCAGCAGAACATTTTTGTTTTCAAATTCGAGGTTAATGGCATTCAGTTTTTGGCGTACGGATTTTCGCCGTAACGACTGGCCTGGCATGATAAAGGTCCGCGGAATGTATCGGTTTTTCACAAATCCTTCGCGATAATTTACCTTTAGTTCGTGAGCTAATTCTAGTGCGGCGGTGCGCGATGTATCAGGAATAGGTATAACGACATCGATATCATGTTCTCCCCACTCCTTTCGAATTTTTCGAGCGAGGGCTTCGCCCATCCGCATTCTGGCTTGTTGCACAGAAATACCATCTATGATGGAGTCAGGCCGTGCCAGGTAGACGTATTCAAAAATACAAGGCGCCCTTCCTTTTTCCGGTGCGCAGAGTTTAGTTTCCAGCTTACCCTCCTTACTGATGAAGATAGCTTCGCCTGGTGCAATATCACCAATTAACTCGAAACCGAGAACATCGATCGCAACACTTTCAGAAGCAATCATATACTCGACGCCGAGATCCGTCTCACGCTTACCATACACAATCGGGCGAATCCCATGCGGGTCCCTAAATCCGATGATGCCGACGCCGGTAATCATCGAAATCGCTGCATAACCGCCATTACAACGCTGATGAACCTTTTCGATTGCTTTAAAGATATCGTTAGACTCGATACGAAATTTTCCTAAACGCTTGAGCTCGTGCGCAAAGATATTCAGCAATACCTCCGAATCTGAGTCCGTATTGATATGTCGCAAATCATCCTCGAATAATTCTTGCTTAAGTTGTTCCGAATTTGTCAGATTGCCGTTATGCGCCAATGTAATGCCATACGGTGAATTGACGTAAAAAGGTTGCGCCTCAGCATTCGACGAAACACCAGCAGTCGGGTAACGTACGTGTCCAACGCCCATGCGGCCACGAAGATTGCGCATGTGGCGGGTCCTAAAAACATCCCGCACGTACCCAGCAGATTTACGTAAAAATAGATGACCATCCTCGTAAGTGGCGATCCCAGCGGCGTCCTGCCCGCGATGTTGCAAGACCGTTAACCCGTCATAGAGGGCTTGGTTGACTGGCGTCTTTGCTACAATGCCGACAATCCCGCACATAAATGTTCTACCCGAATAGACTAATTGGAATTTTCATGAATAACTGAAATGCACCTGAATATCAGGTGGCATGAGGTTCAGAGCGACGTGTGCTAGTTTCTCAAAATACTTCATGAGATTCGATTCACTCCACCAGGGGTCGCCCGGTACTTGCGTAAGACCAAGCAGTAGCACTAACACCCCAATAATCGCGACCCCCCGCACAGCGCCAAATACGACCCCTAACATACGATCTGTGGTAGTCAACCCCGACTTTTCGATCAACCGGCCAATGAAGTGATTAGTTGTTCCAGTCACAAGGAGAGCCACAAGAACGATCCCGATAAATGCCAACACACGACGACCAGTCGGAACGGAGATGACATTGACGAGCAGGTCAGCTGCTGGGTTGTAAAAAGCCACCGCGACCCAGATCGACACAACCAAACCAATGAGTGACAACGCCTCACGCACAAAACCTCTGAACACGCTGATTAATACCGAGATACCGATAATCGTTAAAATAGCTAAATCGGCCCAATTCATAAGGGTAATCGCCTCATGGGAAGATGGGATTTTAACAAATGAGCATGGGTTAAGGATACCGTATTACAATTCCGTCGAGCTTCAGTCTTTTCGCAAGCTGATCGCGGATTTTGCCCGCCGCCGTCTTCGTTAACTCAGGGCCTACCCGAACCCGATAGGCTAGTTCCGAATCGTCTGGTAGTTGCTCGATAAATGCCGTATATCCGTCAATTCTTAGCTTTTCTACCAAAGTCTCCGCATTTCCTTCGGTACTAAAGCTTCCAAGCTGGACCACCCAAGC
>CAYFFH010000012.1:0-21324 GCA_964342175.1 uncultured Enterobacteriaceae bacterium
CGATGTCGACGGGCGCAACTGCGTACTTATCGACGATATGGTGGATACGGCAGGGACATTGTGCAAGGCTGCGAATGCTTTGAAGGGCCAGGGTGCTAGACATGTCGTCGCATATTGTACGCATGCCGTTTTATCAGGTCAGGCGGTTAAAAATATCTCTGATTCCGAGCTCGATGAAGTAGTAGTTACCGATACAATCCCCCTAACAGCCGAAGCCGAGGCTCTTGATGTGATCCGACAAATGACCGTGGCCGAGCTAATCGGGGAGAGTATTAACCGTATCAACACGGGTAACTCCTTGAGTTCAATGTTTATAGACTAGGATATCAGGCGTGGCTGTAGGGATGCTGACTAAGGAGGCATAATAATTTCCCGTTGCTGGAAGCGATGCAACTATTTACTAAGGAACGGTTCCCAGACTAACTTTTGGCGCATTTTTTATATACAATCCGCGGTTTCCTGTGATCTGGTCGCGGATCGCGGGGTGAAAAATTAACCAATCGATCGGAGTAGCACGATGGAACAATTCGAAATTGCCGTCGCCACGCGTGATGTCAAGGGCAAAGGTGCGAGCCGCCGCCTGCGTCGCAACGGCTATGTCCCCGGTATTCTTTACGGATCTGGGAAAAGTCCCGTGAACATCCAGCTAGACCACAATTACGTTATGAAACTGGCTGATGTAGAGGCTTTCTATTCACGTATACTGACCTTAAGTTTGCCCACAGGGAACGAACGCGTAGTCTTAAAAGATATGCAGCGCCATCCCCATAAGGCGCGAATCATGCATATAGATTTTCTTCGGATCAATGAAAATGAAGAATTGACCATGCGAATTCCATTGCATTTCATAAACGAAGACATCTGCGATGGAGTAAAAACTGGAGGCGGCGTGATAACACACGTGATAACAGAGCTAGAAATTCTTTGTTTACCACGCGACCTGCCAGAGTATATCGAGGTTGATGTAGAAGCACTTAAACTTGGTGAGTCATTGCATTTATCTGATATAACCGTTCCCGAAGGAGTTCAAATTGCAGCTTTAGTGCATGGGGGTGACCCCGGCCAGTCTATTGTCTCTGTGCAGCAACCCAGGATTGTCCTTGAACCGCAAGAACTCGAAGAAGAGCTTGCTGAAGGTGAAATTGACGAATTGTCAGTGCCGGAGGAAGAGCCGGGAGAAGCTGCTTCTGGCGAGGGCGAATCCTAGTCCCGTAGGGGTTACGGTAGAGAGCGGTGGCCAAAAGTCTCCCGCTAGGCCTAATTGTTGGCCTCGGAAACCCCGGTGCTAAATACTCTAAGACGCGCCACAATGTCGGCTTTTGGTTGGTAGATTTACTCGCCCAGCGGTGTTCGGCGAGCTTCCGACTGGAAGCTCGTTTCAAAGCGCAAGTTTGTCGAATAAGGCTTGGGGGTCGAGCCATTTGGTTGTTGAAACCCGACACTTACATGAACGAAAGTGGACCGAGTGTGGCTGGGTGGGTGTCTTACTATAAGTTAAGGGCAGAGCAAACGCTGGTAGTTCACGATGAGCTTAATCTTCCGTGTGGACGCGTCGCCTTAAAGCGCAGTGGAGGACATGGTGGGCACAATGGACTACGGGATATCATTTCACATCTTAATGCTAATTTTGTTCGTGCACGCATTGGAATCGGGTATCCAGATTCCCAATACGATGTTGCCAACTACGTGCTTAATGTGCCGTCGGTCGAAGACCTTAGACGGATTAGTTGGGCTAATACTGCAATACTTGAAAATATTGAAACCATCGCCGTCGGCGATTTTGAGGCGGCCATGAAATCGATCAGTCGAGCGCTATCGCAACACTGATCGTATAACGGTAGAAAAATACGTATGGGTTTTAAATGTGGAATAGTAGGGATGCCGAACGTTGGCAAGTCTTCGTTGTTTAATGCTTTAACTAGTTCGGAAATCGCGGCAGAGAATTATCCTTTCTGTACAATTGACCCTAATATCGGGATTGTACAAGTCCCGGATTCGCGCCTTGATCAAGTAGCAAAACTAGCCAAACCGAAACGTGTAATGCGGGCAACGATGGAGTTCGTCGATATCGCGGGTCTTGTCGCCGGTGCATCAAAAGGCGAGGGTTTGGGCAATCAGTTTCTCGCTCACATTCGGGAGACTCAAGCTATAGCCCATGTCGTGCGTTGCTTTGAAGACGATAATGTCGTTCATGTCGCAGGCCGGATCGACCCAATGTCCGATGTCGGGATCATTGAAACAGAATTAGCACTTGCTGATATGGAAACCGTATCTCGGGCCTTGGACAAAGCGAAGAAATCGGCGCGCTCAGGAGACAAGACAGAACGCGGTTTGATCGGACAGCTCGAAAAAGTTCTCAGCGGGTTAGACGCAATGCAGCCGGTCCGAGTGCAGGATCTTGATGAAGACACCTATGCGAATATTAGGTCATTTAACCTATTGACGGCCAAACCGATCGTATATGTGGCTAACGTTGATGAAGCACATTTGAATGGTAACCCGCTGTCTCAATTGGTTGAAAAACACGCACAAGATCAAAAAGCCGAATACGTCGTCCTGTGTGCTGCGCTTGAAGCTGAGGTAGCGTCATTGGAAGACAAGGTGCAAGAGGAGTTTTTTCTAGAGTTGGGCCTCAGCGAAGCGGGTCTCAATCGATTCATTCGCGCTGGCTACCGTCTCCTTGGATTGCAGACCTTCTTCACCGCAGGACCGAAGGAATGTCGTGCGTGGACTGTACGGATCGCCTCCACTGCACCCAAGGCGGCAGGAGTTATTCACACAGATTTTGAAAAGGGCTTTATTCGTGCCGAGGTTATTGGTTATGACGACTACATAAAATTCAAAGGTGAGTCCGGGGCACAAGAAGCGGGACGGCTGCGCCTAGAAGGTAAAGATTATGTGGTCAAAGACGGTGACGTAATGCATTTTCGGTTTAACATCTAAATAAGATCTGCAAAAAGACGCCATCCTCGAAGCTCCGGTTTTTCATTGTATTCATCCGGTCAAATTTTCGATCATCGTTTTAAATCTTCAAGCGAAAGGATGAAATCCCATTCGACCTCCGCGATTGGCATTACCGATAGCCGATTTCCTCGTTGTAGTAGGCGCATTTCGCTCAATTGATCGTAGGCTTTAAGTTCCGATAAACTGAGTATTCGCTTAAGCTTCCGTTTAAATTTCAGGTCGACTGCAAACCATCTAGGTTCTTTCGGGTCGCTTTTGGGATCGAAGTATTTCTCGTCTGGGTCGAATGCGGTCGGATCTGGGTAGGCCTCTTTGACCACTTGCATGATCCCAACAATTCCAGGTTCTGCGCAAGCTGAGTGATAGAAAAATACAAGGTCGCCCTTTTTTACTCGATCACGGATCATGTTCCGTGCCTGATAATTTCGTACACCGTCCCACATATTAGTTTGTTTAGAGCTCGCTTTCAGATCGTCGATACTGAACTCGGTTGGTTCGGATTTCATGAGCCATCGTTGCATTGCAGGTACCAATGTCGTTTGCTAAAAATATATGAAGAGTAAGTGAAAAGGAAAGTGGTGTTCTCCACGATGCCGTAACAGGCTGTTCACTTGAACCAAAGGCTCAAGGTGGAACCTCTCGCAGCAAATCAGGCTTTCCGCATCTCTGCGGATCTGCACAACATTGCCAACAGATCAGTTCCCAGGTACATCAATTATAGGCTCAAGGGTTACGCAGCCTGTAAACGTACAACACAGAGAACACCGTTTTTTAATCCAAATTCAATTATGGAGCGTCCGTCAATTCAAAAGTTCGACCTAGAGACAGGGCACTATTGATTTTTCTCCTAATACGGTCGATACCAGCCCCAATATCCGAATTCATCGATTCATTATGTCGACGATATTCGAGATATTCATGTGTCACGTTTAGAGCGGCCATTACCGCTACACGTTCACTACCGATCACCTTACCGCTAGCACGTTGTTCTTGCATCTTGTCGTTTAAAAATTTTACTGAAGCGAACAAGGCTTCACGTTCTTCTTCTGCGCATCCAACAAGATACTCCTTATCAAGAATTGCAACGGTGATCGGCTTTACACTATCATTCATGAACGAGTTTCCATTGCTTTAAGCCGCGCAATCATGGCCTCGACCCGAGTGCGTGCTTGTTCTGTCTTTTCTATCAGTGTCGCTCGCTCAGCTGTTAATGACGCTTGCTGATTCCGCAATGCGACGTTCTCGTTAGCTAGGCCTTCGATAGTCTTGATTAACTCATCGACCCTCGTTTCGAGTGCCGCTAGTTCCAAAGTTTCTTTATCTGTTTGAGTCATGGTTTAACCGGTCACTTGTGAGACAGCATTTTGCCTTAGCGATGCTCAATATAGAACTGCTATTAACATCGGTCAACCGGCTAAATTTTAGCTATATGAGTTGGTTCGCTAGGTGAACCAATAATCAAATAGGTCTTTCAATGATGGTCGCTATACTTCTTAACGCTTTAAGTGATAGCAACTGCCATGGGATAATACCTATAAATAATGTAATACGCTTATATGACAAAATACTTTGACAATGCGTTATATGAATCGGTTGAGTCTGCATTAAGTTTGATGGATTGTGATATCAGTGCATCTGAATGCCATGGAATGCTGTGCGGCATTTTATGCACCGAACAGCATTTTGATCCGGGTATATGGCTTAGTCATACAGTAGGATATGGTGATGGGTTTAGTGGTCGCGATTTGGGGGTGGGGCATGCGCTGACACAATTGTTAGATGAAACTGTCGATGGATTTTCAACAGATGATTTCTCCCTGCAGCTCTTGCTACCATCAGACGAGCATTCGTTGCGATTACGTGCACAGGCCCTCGGTTGCTGGTGTCGCGGATTTCTTTCGGGTTACGGGTTGGGAGATCTGGCTGATCCAAAGTTGCTCAGCGACGATAGCCAAGGTTTCTTGCGTGATCTTGTAGAGATTGGTCGGGTTGATCCGGATGAAGTGAGTGAAGGTAATGACGAGTTTGCTTTCATGGAAATTTGCGAGTACACCCGTATGGGGACGATGTTGCTGCGGGAGGAAAACCTGGAGAACGTTGGACGGATTGAAACTGGTGGAACTACGCATTAATTTTGCCGTTCGATTAAACAAGCGAACTAAATTGGGGTAACGACATAACATGGAGAAACGAGAATTTTCTCGTCGTCGCGAACGTCTGTTGAACATGATCGGTGTGGGCGGAATTGCGATCCAACCGACCGCACCGGAACGGGTTCGCAATCGAGATGTTTTTTTCCCACACCGTCCCGACAGCGATTTTTTTTACCTCACTGGGTTTCCGGAACCGGAGGCTATCGCTGTGTTCGTGCCTGATCGGCCGCAGGGCGAGTTCCTATTGTTTTGTCGTGAGCGCGACCCCGAAGCTGAAACTTGGCATGGGCGTCGCGCAGGACTCGTCGGTGCCTGCGAACTTTATGGAGCAGATGATGCCTTTCCGATTTCCGATCTGGACGATATTCTCCCTGGCCTGCTGGAGAACAAAGAGAGGATTTACTACACGATGGGACGTTATCCGGAATTCGATCAGCGTCTTGTTGGTTGGATCACCCGCGTTAACGATAAGGGTCGTTCGGGTATCCATGCGCCTGATCAATTTGTGTCACTTGGCCATGTGCTGCACGAAAGTCGCCTGTTTAAAAGCCGTCAGGAGATTAAAGCAATGCGTCGGGCGGCTTCAATTGCGGCCGATGGGCATCGACGTGCGATGTCGGCGTGTCGTCCAGGGATGTTCGAATATCAAATCGAGGCGGAGCTACTCCACACTTTCATGCGACAGGGCGCTCGTTCATCTGCTTACCCGAGTATCGTCGGCGGCGGTGCAAATAGCTGCATTCTGCACTACGTTGAAAACCAGGATCAATTGAATGACGGTGACTTGCTGCTCATTGACGCTGGTGCCGAATATGATTATTACGCTAGTGACATCACTCGGACGTTTCCAATAAATGGCAAATTTACTGACGATCAGGCAGCAGTGTACGAGGTAGTCTTGAGAGCACAATTTGCCGCGATTGAGCAAGTTCGACCGGGGAATACCTGGAATATGCCGCATGAGGCCGCTGTCGAAGAAATAACCCAAGGCTTGGTAGGCCTGGGGATATTGAAAGGGCGTGTCTCGAAATTGATCCGGGATGACAAGTACCGCCCATACTATATGCATAAGACAGGACACTGGCTTGGTATGGACGTACACGATGTTGGTGATTACAAGATTGTGGACGAGTGGCGGACTTTCGAAGCAGGAATGGTCACCACTGTGGAACCCGGCCTCTACCTTTCGCCAACTATTGGAGGTTTGGAAAAACGTTGGTGGAATATAGGGATTCGTATCGAGGATGATGTATTGGTGACCAAGACGGGGCACGAAGTATTGAGCGGAGATGCGCCAAAACAGATCGACGATATCGAATCACTAATGCAAGAGGACCGTGCAGCCTGATTTCGATTGCGTCGTGGTCGGCGCGGGCCTAGTCGGCGCGGCACAGGCGTTGGCCTTACGGCGGTACGATCTGAGCGTTCTCGTCGTTGAAGCGCACCAAACGCCATCTGGGCCGGGCGATAGAGATGTCCGTGGCTTAGCCTTATCACCCCCGTCAAAACAATTCATCGAAGTGCTAGGTGTATGGCCTTTGCTCAGCACTCAAACTGTCCCGATTCGTCATATCCACGTGAGTGATCAAGGTCGCTTCGGCTTTACTCATCTCAACTCGGATGATATCGGAATAGATGCGTTGGGATACGTGTGTCCGGCAGACCATTTTCACCAGGCGATTCGAAATGTGGCGATAGAAGAATGCGAGGTGTGGTGGGGGACAACGCTTACGAGTATAAATCTCGGATCTGAGGTTGCGGAGATCTGTCTTGAGAGTGATTCGGGACCGGTGCGAATTACCACGCGACTAGTGATTGGTGCCGATGGTATGTATTCTCGCGTTCGCGAAGCCGCTGGTCTGGTTGCACATATGCGAGATTATCGACAAAGCGCGATTGTCGCCAATGTGGACGTACAATATCCAGTGCCAGAAACGGCGTTCGAGCGGTTCACTGGAAACGGCCCGTTAGCGCTCTTACCATTACCCGGTGGACGTCACGTTACTGTAAGATGTTGTCCTATCGATGAGGTGGATCGCATAGTTGGGCTTAGCGATAAACAATACCTTGCCGAACTCGAAAAAGGTTTTGGTCACCGGTTCGGTACATTCAGTGACGCAGGGAGACGCCGATCGCATAAACTGGTATTGCAATTTTCCGATCGCATTGTTGGACATCGAGTCGCCTTGGTCGGTGCAGCTGCTAACAAGATCCACCCGAATGGAGCCCAGGGACTAAACTTGGGTCTACGCGATGCAGCAGCGCTCGCGGAGTGTCTTAATGCTATCCGATCCGTTGACGGCGATATCGGCGATTTAGATCGTTTGTCAGGTTTTGCGGCTGAACGACAAGCTGATCACCATGACGTAATTCGTTTTACTGACACTATGGCACAGGTATTCGTCAGTAAAATTCCGTGTCTAGGCCTAGTGCGAAATCTGGCTATGTTAGTAACTGATATCTCGCCGTTATCTAAGCGCTGGCTTATCGGTAAAGCGACAGGTTTGTCGATAAAATCGCCGCGAGTAGACCCACAAGTGATTAGATGATCGGACGACAACATTATGACATCGTAGTGGTTGGCGCTGGGGTCGTCGGGCTTAGTGTTTCAATGTTGCTCGAAAAATCAGGATACCGTATCGCGCTAGTTGATCCGAAAACACAACCACCGCCGCTTTCGGAGAAATTCGACCTTAGAACTTATGCAATAAGCCCTGCATCAATGCGTTTATTTGATAAGCTCGGCGTGTACGATGTGATGGACCATTCGCGCACTACCGAGTTTTGCGATATGCAAGTTTGGGATGCGAACAGCAATGGTGCTATTCGGTTTAATGCAAACGAGTTTGGCCGAGATCGCCTCGGTTGGATTGTTGAGCACAGTAACTTGATGATAGCGCTTACCGAAGCTTTGTTTACTCTTGGTAATGTTGACCGCATTACCGGATCAGTGAATGCGATTGATCAGATGGAAAGTGATGTCGGTCTTATACTTAACAATGGGAAGGAGCTCCGCGCACCTCTGGTATTGGGGTGTGATGGAGCGAATTCCCGAATTCGGAGCTTTCTTAACTTACGCGCTAACGTGCGGGACTACGTCCAACATTCAATTTTATGTAATGTTGAAATTGAGCTTAAACACGCCCAGGTGGCTCGCCAGCGATTTCTTGCGACTGGTCCTCTAGCATTTTTACCACTGCCAAACCCGCATGAATGTTCGATTATTTGGTCGACTACTCACGAACAAGCGTCACGAGTTGTCGAAGCGTCAGATAGCGATTTTCACCGTATACTCGGCGTGGCCTTCGAGCATAGACTTGGGGCAATACGGAGTAGCAGCAAACGCTTGGTTGTGCCGCTCCAGGCTCTACACTCAAAACATTACATCTCCGGCCGAACTGTTTTGCTTGGTGATGCCGCCCATGTGGTGCATCCTCTAGCGGGGCAAGGCCTTAACCTAGGACTGATGGATGCCGCCGCTTTAGCCCAAGTATTGGGGCCTCGAGACGACATAAATTTACGATTTCCGCGCAATCAATTGCGCAGATACGAGCGGACGCGACGAGGTGAGAATTTGGCTATGTTGAAAATTACCGAGGGGATCAATCAACTATTCTGCGACGACCATGACCTAACTCGCTGGTTGCGCGGCACAGGAATGCGGGCCGTGGATCGGATACTACCACTTAAAAAATGGTTGATGTTGCGTGCGATGGGAGATGTTGGAGATGTTCCTATTATCGCCTCTTACCGATCGGAGTTTACATAAGCCCGCTCTATCGTAAATTGCGGGCTTATGTAAAAATTATTTATTCCATAAATATATTAGGATTTAATCGTGACTAAAACTGCCTTATACGAATCAAAAATAACCAGTCTACCCTTGGTACAACGAGGCAAAGTCCGAGATATCTATGCAGTTGGCGATGATCACTTATTGATTGTCACGACAGATCGAATCTCGGCGTTTGATGTTGTGTTATCAGATCCGATTCCAGGTAAAGGTGCGGTACTTACTGCTACCTCAAACTTTTGGTTCGAGCGCATGATAAGTGTTATTGATAATCATCTTAGCAATTTAAAACTCGATGATGTTTTGCCGAATGAGGCTGAACGAAAACAAGTCGAAGGACGTGCAATCATAGTTAAAAAACTTCAACCACTGCCAATCGAAGCCATTGTGAGGGGATACTTAATTGGCTCCGGTTGGAAAGATTATCAGCAGACAGGCGGTGTATGCGGAATCGATTTAGCGCCTGGTTTACAGCAGGCGGAACAGCTTCCGCAACCGATTTATACACCATCAACGAAGGCTGCCGTAGGCGACCACGATCAGAATGTTGATTTCGGTTATACCGTAGAATTAATTGGCGAGGAAACTGCCCGTAATGTTCGCGAAATCAGTTTGGAGCTTTATACGCGGGCTGCAAAGTATGCGCTTAAAAAAGGCATTATCATCGCTGATACGAAATTTGAATTTGGCCTAGATTTGGATGGTAAAATGTTTTTGATTGATGAAGCTTTGACCCCAGACTCGTCACGTTTTTGGCCGGAAATGGAATACCAGGTCGGGATCAGCCCGCCCAGCTTCGACAAGCAGTTTTTACGTGACTATCTTGAAACTCTTGACTGGGACAAGCGCGCCCCCGGGCCAAAATTGCCACCGGAGATTATAAAAAAAACCGCGGCGAAATATCTTGAAGCTTTTGATCGGATAAGTGGATCGGGTTAAGTTCCCGCCAGTTTAGTAGGGCTACTATCGTATCATCAAAAATTCTTAGTCTTTGATCTCGCGTAAAAAAATGTATGACCGTAACATTGTTATCTGTTTTTCTGCCCCCGGGTTCTGGACATTACGTGGTTTAAAATCTACGCTGCAGTAATATATTAGCGGGCGGTTCCCTATCCCGTTATACCTTGTGGTGAAGATTTTGGGCACGACACGGCTCGTTGCGGGTTATCGTTAGGCGTAAGGTTCAGCAAGGAATCGATAACATAGCAAAATAACGGTCACGAAGTGAAATCAATGACTATCTCAATGACGGTAATTTTTGTCGTGTTGGCAATTCGAATTGTCGACAACCTTCGGGACAGTCGTATATACGTTAGCGACGGTTTTTAAAAAGAATAACGGTTTTGTGCTACTTCCTCACTCCCATTTGCCGCAGGAGCGGCAGAATCTCATGCTTAAAACGGATCGTGTCTTTGTAGTAGTCCAGCATTACCATTAAGAAGCCGTCCATGCCGCCGCTATAAAGTTCCTTTAGTGACTCAGCTACTTGAATTTTACTACCGACGAGAGGAAGCGCACCTCCCCCGAATGCATACATCTCGGCGGTAAATTCGTCGAAAGATCCGCTTTGAATTTTAAGACCGCGCGCCCAATTATCGACCGCCGCCCGATCGATGTTTTCCAGTATCCGTTGTTGTTCTTCTTGCGCTTCACTTTCTGTATCTCTCCACAGCACAAATGGGTAGCAGGCACATTTGACGTTGCGGCCAAGTTTTTGTGCACGTTCCTTGATATCTGCGACGACTGCCGGAGCTTCGGCGACCGATGGTGGGCTTATAAATGCCCAGTCGCACTGCCTTGAAACCAACGCCTTGGCATCCTCGGATACACCGGCATTAGCGATTACCGGATGGGGCTTATGAATGGTTGGAGGACTAACGTCTCCACCGGTAATTTTGTACCAGGGACATTCATAGTTAAATGATCCGCTGTTTTGGGTCCACAATCCTTTTAGAATATCGATATAGGCTTCGGTCCGGCGGTAGCGTTCCTCGTGTGGCATAACTTCGATACCCATCATGCCAAATTCGTGTTCACTCCAGCCGCTGACGATGTTTAATCCCCAACGACCTTGACCAATATGGTCGAGGGTTGCCCCCATCTTCGCCGTCGCAACTGGGTGAAATACTGGCACGTGTACGGTGGAAAATATGTTGATTGTTGTCGTTTTGGCGAGGAGTGCGGAAGCCCAAGTAAATGTTTCGAGAGATGTGCCGAGATAATTCGTCTTTCCGCCATAGCCCTGCCATTTTGCGACAGGAAATAGAAAGTCAAAGCCTGCATCCTCTGCAGCTTGGGCAATTCTCAGATTCGACTCAAAAGTCCAGTCTTCTGGGTCCGGTTTGTAGCTACTTATAGAATACGCATAGCTACAGTTTGGCATGAATAAACCCAACTGCATTAAGTTTTGATCATCGGTTCTCACATCGGACATAATTCCTTCCTTTTCCGGCATCTCAAGCGACATGTTCAGCGAAATCGCCTACCGTAACGATCTTCATCCCGTTAGTACCACCTATATGGCCTAATAAGTCACCTTTTGTGATGATCACTTTATCCCCATCATTAGCAACTCCACGTTTAAGCAACTCCTTCAAGACGCCTGCAGTCACCTCGGTATAGTCGACATCGTTGACGTCGAACCGAATCGGTCGAACGCCTCGATACAAATTTACCTTGCGTAAAGTCTTGGTAAGACCTGATATCGCAAATATTGGGATATCGGTGCGAATTCGCGACATCCATTTCGCTGTTGCTCCTGTCTCTGTGAGCGCAGCAATTGCTTTCACCTTAATTCGGTTAGCGCAATATATTGTCGACATAGCGATCGCTTGATCGACCCGTTCAAAGTTCGCATCTAGTAGCAAATCCGCCTGCTTGTCAGGCCATTCTTTTTCTGATTCTCGGCATATACGAGCCATCGCCTCGACAGTTTTCTCGGGATACTTCCCTATACTCGTCTCTGCCGACAGCATAACTGCGTCGGTGCCGTCGAGTACTGCATTTGCTACATCAAACACTTCCGCGCGGGTCGGCATTGGGTGCTCGATCATTGATTCCATCATTTGAGTCGCTGTAATTACGATCCGGTGGCTATGGCGCGCAAGATCAATGAGTTGTTTTTGAACCGGCGGTAATCGGGAGTCGCCGATCTCGACACCAAGATCGCCACGTGCAATCATGATGCCGTCGGCTGCGCGCATGATAGCCTCTGCGTTTTCGAGAGCCTCCGTGCGTTCAATCTTCGCAATAATACTGGCGTTGCTACCAGCGTTTTTTAGTAGGCGTCTAGCGTTATGAATATCCTTTTCCGTGCGTGGAAAGGATACTGCGATGTAGTCTGCTCCGATCTCTACAGCGTGTTTTAAATCCTGTCGATCTTTATGTGTCAACGCCTTAGCCGATAATCCGCCGCCTTCCCGATTAACACCTTTATTTTCGGATAACTCGCCTCCGAGTAACACGACAGTTTCGATTGCGTTGGCGTCGACGTGCTCTACTTTCAGTATGATGCGCCCATCGTCTACCAGTAAGGTGTCGCCGTCGCGCACATCGCGTGGCAATGCCTTATATGTAACACCAACATGATGTTCGTCGCCGGCATTTGCTTTCAGGTCCGCATCTATGATGAATTCATCACCTTCTTCTAAATGGATGGGTCCATTGCGGAATCCTTCTAGGCGTATTTTGGGACCTTGGAGATCAGCGATCAAGGTTATCTCTCGTCCCTGACTCTTAGCGGCCCGACGCAAGGCACGCGCGCGCTTTGCGTGGTCTTCACGCGTGCCGTGCGAGTAATTTAGACGCGCGGCATCTAGGCCTGCGGCAATTAGGTTGGTAAGCACCTTCGGTTTGTCGGTCGATGGCCCCAGAGTAGCGACTATCTTGGTTCGGCGCACACATTGTCCCCTTAATCGTGCTTCACGGTGAATCCGGCATAGCGGTCGATCGGCGTCTAGATGGTCTATGGTATAGACGATATACGTCGAAAGTAGTTATGCAACTACGTACATAATCTAACTGTCATAAAAAGTCATTCGTGTAATAGCTTTCGTGATTCTCGTGTTCTCAGTTATGCCAAAGAGCTTTACGTGCTCTCATCATTTATCCCGTTGCTCGAGGATGTCGACTGCAGGCAAGGTCTTACCTTCGATGAACTCAAGGAAAGCACCGCCCCCCGTCGAGATGTATGATATCCGATCGGTCACACCAAACTTTACAATAGCCGCGATAGTGTCACCGCCGCCTGCAATTGAATATGCCGTAGAATTTGCAGTCGCTTCCGCCAGAACTTTTGTTCCTGTAGAAAATTGCTCGAATTCAAATACGCCAACTGGTCCATTCCATACAATCGTGTGGGCCTTTTCGAGTATCTTAGCAAACACCTTGGCCGTTTGTGGCCCAACATCTAATATCATATCGTCTTTCTGCACTGCATTGGCGGCTACTATCCGGGCTTCGGTGTTGGCATCGAAGTTCTTCCCACAAACGAGGTCGGTTGGAATTGGAATGTCTCCGCTATTCAATAGTTGTTTAGCCGTTTCAACCATATCGGGTTCATGAAGAGAGTTGCCAATTTCAAACCCTGCAGCTTTAAGAAAAGTGTTCGCGATTCCACCGCCGACTATCAATTGGTCGACCTTACCCGAGAGTGATTCCAGTAACGCCAATTTGGTTGACACTTTGGCGCCACCGACGATCGCGACCATAGGGCGCGCTGGTTTACGGAGAGCCACGGATAAGGCGTCGAGTTCTGCACTGAGTAAGGGACCCGCACAGGCGATCGGGGCGAATTGGGCAATCCCGTATGTAGAAGCTTGTGCTCGGTGAGCAGTGGCGAAGGCGTCATTGACGAAAACGTCCGCCAAAGCAGCCAATCTACGGGCTAAATTTTCATCATTAGCCTTTTCGCCCTTTAGGAAGCGTACGTTTTCACACATAACGATGCTACCGTCCTGCTGTTCGATCCCTCCCATCCAGTCGAACTCAAAACGGACTGGCTTAGCCAGCAAATCGGCTAATGCATGTGCGACTGGTTCGAGGGAATAACGAGGGTCGAACTCTCCTTCTTTCGGTCGACCTAAATGTGATAGCAACATGACGCGGGCGCCAGCGGCCACCGCCGCTTCTATCGTAGGTATTCCTGATCTCAGGCGAGTGTCCTCGGTTATAGAACCGTATTCCATTGGTACGTTAAAATCCTCGCGTATAACGACTCTTTTGCCGCCAAGCGGGATTTCAGTCATTTTTAGCACAAGCGGTGCCGCGCCTTAAAACTGCTGCTCGAATCGAGAGATTCGTTAACCACCTGACGATTTACCCTAAACACTATTGTCCTGCGTTCATTAGCGCGACAGTTGTGTCGAGCATTCGATTAGAAAATCCCCATTCATTGTCATACCACGACAAAACTTTGACCATAGTTCCGGCGACCACCTTGGTTTGCGACGATTCAAAAATCGACGACGCGGGGTTGTGATTAAAGTCAATGGAAACTAGTGGCTCCGAGTTGTATTCGAGAACCCTTTTTAGTTTGTTCTCGGACGCATCGCGCATGATATGGTTAATTTCATCGATGTCAGTGCTGCGCGCAGCACAAAAGGTGAGATCTACAAGGGAGACGTTAATCGTTGGTACACGTACTGCGTAACCATCTAGCAATCCGTCCAACTCAGGTAGAACCAAGCCAACTGCGGCTGCTGCGCCGGTGCTTGTTGGAATCATCGATTGCGTGGCTGAGCGAGCACGGCGCAGATCAGTATGGTACACATCGGTCAGCACTTGATCGTTAGTATACGAATGGATCGTCGTCATGACTCCGGATTTGATGCCGATGTTTTCATGTAGTGGTTGAACCAGCGGAGCCAAGCAGTTGGTAGTGCATGACGCGTTCGAGATAATTTCATCTGATGATTTCAGTACTGTGTGATTGACACCGTAGACGATTGTTGCATCTACGTCCTTGCCGGCCGGTGCCGAGATCACCACCTTTTTTGCGCCTGCGTCAAGGTGGGCTTGTGATTTCTTGCGGCTAGCGAAGAAGCCGGTTGACTCGTATACCACGTCCACGCCAAGGTCATCCCAAGGTAATTTCGATGGATCTCGTTCACTACATACTTCAATCCGATTGTCATTAACGAACATTACACCGTCTTTTACGTCGACAGTGCCTGGGAATAGACCATGGGCAGAGTCGTAACGCGTCAGATGGGCGTTGGTATTCGCGTCGCCCAGATCGTTCACTGCAACGATTTGTATTTCGTCCGTGCGTTTTGATTCGTGTAGCGCGCGAAGCACATTGCGACCGATACGGCCGTATCCATTTATTCCAACTCTGATGGCCATCCTTTATTTTCTCCTAACCGGTTATAACCAAAACGTGAAGCTTAAATTTATCGCATACCTTAAGCATCTCCATATCTAATCTGCGTTATCTTTTAGGTAGGCTACGATTTTTTGCTGCACATGCTTACTTGTCAGCTGGAAATACTGGTATAGATCGGCCGCGGGCGCGGATGCACCAAAGCTGTCAAGTCCGATTACACAGCCGTCGAGACCGACGTATTTGAACCAACTATCACGTGAGCCAGCTTCGATCGCGATCCGCCGTCGTATGGCTCGGGGTAGCACTTCCTCGGCATAATTAGTGCCTTGCCGCTCGAACGTATCCACGCTCGGCATCGATATGACGCGGATAGATGAACCTTGTGCGTTAAGCGTTTGCGCAGCGGACATCGCTAATTCGACTTCCGATCCCGTCGCAATGATTATTGCCTCAGGTGTTTTCTCAGGCTCGAGTAAAATATAGGCCCCGCGGGCGATCGCTGTAAGTTGTTTTTCATTGCGCTTTTGTGCAGGTAGTCCTTGACGCGTGAGTAACAGGCATGTCGGTCCATTGCGCCTTTCGATCGCAGCGCACCACGCAGCAGCGGTTTCGGCACCGTCACAGGGGCGCCATAATGACAACCCGGGGATCAGGCGCAAAGACGCAGCATGTTCGATTGGTTGATGGGTTGGTCCATCTTCTCCGAGACCGATTGAATCGTGTGTATAAATATAGATGACACCAATGCCCATTAGCGCTGACATGCGTACGGCGTTACGCGCATAATCAGAAAAAACCAAAAAGGTTCCACCGTAGGGAATGAAACCGCCGTGCAGCGCGATGCCATTCATGATTGCGCTCATGGCAAATTCACGCACTCCATAGTTGATGTAGTTCCCCGCCCCGCTAGCATGGGTAATTGGTTTACTGCCGCTCCAATTGGTATTGTTTGATTCAGAAAGATCAGATGAACCGCCGACTAGCTCGGGTAGCGTTGGTCCGATGTTTTCCAGCACCAGTTGAGAAGTTTTCCGAGTCGCTCGCTTCGAGCCACTATCTGCCTGGAAATCTGTGACACAAGCACTCGCCGTATCGCACCAAGCATCAGGTAAATTGCCGAGGATTCGTCGCTTAAATTGTGCCTCAAGATCAGGGTGTGACTCGCGGTATTGCGCCATTAGACTTTGCCATTCTGCTTCCGCATCAGCACCTTCTTTGGTTGCGTTCCAGGCGTTTACAATTGGTTCTGGGACCTCGAATGGTGGGTGCGGCCAATTAAGCTCTACGCGTGCCGCCGCCACTTCGTCTATGCCCAGCGCGGCGCCGTGGGAAGCTGCAGTCCCTTGTTTGTTCGGCGCACCGTATCCAATTACTGTACGACAACAGATAATGGTCGGCCGTGAATGATCATTACGTGCTGCTTTCAAGGCAGTGCCAATCATCGAGGGGTCGTGTCCGTCAATATCTTTGATTACTTGCCAACCATATGCCGAGAACCTGGCAGCAGTATCGTCGGTAAACCATCCCTCAACGGCACCGTCGATTGAAATCTGATTGTCATCATAGATCACGATCAACTTGCCTAGGCCGAGGGTTCCAGCTATTGAGCAGGCTTCGTGCGAAATACCTTCCATCAAACATCCGTCACCAACGCAGGCGTAGGTATGATGGTCCACAATTTCAAAACCATCGCGGTTAAATTCCGCAGCGAGGCTACGCTCGGCGATGGCCATGCCGATCGCGTTTGCCAGGCCCTGCCCGAGTGGACCTGTCGTTGTTTCGACTCCCGGCGTATGTGCGTACTCAGGATGGCCGGCGGTTGCGGAATTAAGTTGGCGAAATCGTTTTACCTCCTCGATCGGTAGGTCATAACCGCTAAGGTGTAATAGCGAGTACAACAACATAGAACCGTGGCCATTGGACAACACGAAACGATCCCGGTTGGCCCAGTTCGGATTTGCTGGATTGTGTCGCAGGAAGTCGCGCCATAGTACTTCCGCGATATCAGCCATCCCCATTGGTGCGCCGGGGTGACCAGAATTTGCTGTCTGCACCGCGTCCATGCTCAGTGCCCGGATCGCATTTGCCATCTCACGACGGCTCACCTCACCGTCGTTAGAAGCTGGTAATGGCGCCGATTCGCTCATAATATTTTCCTCTTTGTGAGTCCACTTTATACACTTGTCGCCGACAATTTTAGTTGGCGAGCTCGTTTTATTTAATTTAACTAGGACGCTGCACCCCGGCTATAGATCTGAGGAACCTTATGGCGCTGGGGTACATTATCGTCACACCAAAGGACTTCAGTTGAATACCATTTGTCTAACAAGCGACGCAATCTATACCCCGGACCTCTGGATAAATCGGCTCCAAGTGGCCGTTTTCTCTCATTGCACCGCGGATTTTGGCGCTGCATTAGTGCGTCATCACCAAGGTTGCGGGGAACCGGATAGGCAAGGACATTTTAGCGTGGTGAGGTCTGTGGCAAAAGCCCATACAGTAATAAAGGCCGCCTTATATTAAGCTGTTTTCGTCTGGCGTTCTAAGAGCCGGTTAGTTCGGACCAGATAGTCTTTCAACTGGTGGGTAGGCAGGCTGCAGGTCTTTGCTAGACTAGACAGTTTACTATATCGCATTTGGGCGACCGCAAATTTAACCAAAGACGATTTTTATAACTGATTTAATTTTAATATTTAACATCAAAGATGTGCTCTAATTCTCTAAGCAAATATTAGTTTTCGCCCTATGATGTTAAATAATGATGTTAGTACTAGAGACTTCCGTGTCTGAAGATGTGCGTGAATACGAGACCACCATGACACTTTAGAGCAAGGTTATATATGTCCGCAAGTGAGCAAAAAGCTGATTTCAGCTATGAATTTTTCCCTCCCCGAACCCCTGGCGCGAAAGTTAAGCTTGAGCGTACCCAAGAAAAGTTGGCGGCATTGAAGCCGAAATTTTTCTCGGTAACTTTCGGTGCGGGTGGCAGTACACGTGAATTAACGCTAGAAACGGTTGTAGCAACTACCGCGGCAACTGGTATCGAATCGGCGCCGCATATTTCCTGCATTGGATTCCCGTTAGAAAAGATTCGGGCAGTTTTACGCGCCTATCACGCTAGCGGAATCACACGCGTAGTAGCTTTGCGTGGCGATTTACCCTCAGGAACCACGGGCGTTGGCGAGTTGCGTCACGCTAATGAGTTGGTTGAATTTATTCGCCAAGAAACTGGGTCGGTGTTTTACATCGAAGTAGCGGCATACCCAGAGTTCCACCCGCAATCCAATACTGCCGCTGACGACTTGCGGAATTTTAAACGTAAAGTCGAAGCGGGTGCTGACAGTGCGATCACGCAATATTTCTACAACCCGGATGCTTATTTCCGGTTTGTAGATAGTGCTTTGAATTCTGGAATCAATATTC
Source organism: uncultured Enterobacteriaceae bacterium (assembly GCA_964342175.1). Taxonomy (GTDB): domain Bacteria; phylum Pseudomonadota; class Gammaproteobacteria; genus UBA11873. The sequence goes on from CAYFFH010000012.1 coordinate 18,659, forward strand.
CGATCATTCCCGGGATCATGCCAATAATTAACTACACTGAATTGATGCGTTTCTCGGACATGTGCGGCGCGGAGATCCCGCGTTGGATCGTAGCTCGATTGCGTGATTTTGGTGACGATCGTGCTTCAATTCGAGCATTCGGAATCGACGTCACGACGGAATTGTGCCGGCGCTTGTTGGATCAGGGTGTACCGGGGTTGCATTTCTATACCATGAATCAATACGAAGCTTCCGAGGCGATTTGGCATAACCTTGGGATGGGTGATCGAGAGACTGGAATCGGCGGTGGAAATTCTGTAGATGGGTAGTTGCGACGCGTATCACACAAAAGCAATGTGGATCGCGTCAACTGAGCAGTTGTGCAATGCCACCTATCTTTATTAACTGCATATTTTAGTGACTAAATATTCTGGCGATAATCCATACAGGATAATCTTTTTATACCTACAAGCCGCCTAAGTATCGACCTCGATGATTTCAAAATCGTGGGTAATATCGGCAGTCTTAGACATCATGATCGACGCCGAGCAGTATTTTTCAGCAGATAGTTCTATCGCGCGCTTCACCAGTCTTAAACTAAGATTGTTACCGCTAACAATGAAGTGAACGTGAATTCGGGTAAACACTTGCGGTACCTCGTCTGCACGTTCGGCCTCGAGTTCTGCGTGACAATCTATAATGTTCTGACGTGACTTTCTAAGGATTGTGACCACATCAAAACTTGTACACGCGCCGAGCCCCATCAACATAAGCTCCATTGGGCGTATCCCGGCATTATTCCCGCCGGCCTTTGGCGGGCCATCTATAACGATGCTATGACCGCTACCGGATTGACCAATGAACATAACGTTATCGGCCCATTTAATCGTTGCACGCATAAGTCACCTCAAAATCAACGGTTAGACTACGCAGGGGCGATTTTCTCGATTCAAATAAGTGAACTTAGCAATTCAATTCGCGCACTTTCCCTAAAATGCGATTGAGAGAATTATTGGTACCTCAATTCCAAAACAGGTCCTACCAAACTGCTTTTGTATGATAATCGCATCGCGTAGTTGCCGGGCAAGGTTATCATCATTCGACAAGTGTATCCGGCGCATGCTTTATTCTATATCGCTATGGAATCGGTCACCGTGACCTCGAAAGACGAGTGCAGCCGCGGACAATCGCTGATATACGACCAGGAGATTTGCTTAAGGAAATTATTTTTTTATGGGCACGTCAATTATGGTTCTCGGGCTTACCTTTTTTTATCCCGATTCCGCGACCAGCCCACCTCGGTCGTGGTAGGGCGAGTTGTGCGTTACACATCGCTTCAATATTTCTAGCTATAGCGGGTTCGAATGGCCGGCTTTTACGTACTTTCAAATCGAAGCTGATCGAAAGAGTTTCTTGTGTTGCTAGTAAATCACTACCCCTATGCATCTCTTGATAGAGGTGTGTCCGTTTGCCGTCGAAATCTAAAATACGGCTTCCAATCTTAATTTTCTCTCCGAGTGATGCCTCGTTTTGATAAGTAATATGGGCCTCTAATGCTACCGTCGAACATTGTTCGGTCGCGATATAGTTACTGTCGATTCCGTACACTGCCTTCAATTCATCGATGCCAATGTCGAATGCCGCAATATAGTACGCAACGTTCATGTGATCGTTGTAATCAAGCCAACTAGAAAGAACTGTGGCGTTGGTGATGACAATGCCGTTTTTAGGAATAGAAATCATCAAAAAGTACCTTCTATTTAATGACAATGATGCTCAAGATCAGCAATATAGGCGAGCGACCATAAAAGCTGAAAGTCTGGTTCTCTGGCTTGACAGCCCTTGCTTCAACACCCATGATCGCGGTCCCCAAAGTTGCGGATAACGGTGCATCGTGAAACCATATCCGTCGCATTCAATAATCCGTTTGGGCGAGCAATCGCAATGGCTATGTAGCTCAGCTGGTTAGAGCGCGGCACTCATAATGCTGAGGTCGGTGGTTCAAGTCCACCCATAGCCACCATCTAAACGCTTATTTACGAAAATTTTTGTCACATGGCCGGGGCGGCGAAGGTATCCGCCTGCTCAGTGATTAGCCTAGGCTTGGTTCGTCGAGTATACGACGAGAGAACTTTTGGTCGCCCTCGTTTAGCGAACGAGGGTGGAGGTTCGACGGGCCGTACTCGACTCGCGCTGCGGTCGAGGTATTAGCGCCATAGATGGTGAGCGCCTCGTCGCTCGTGAGGAAGCCATCCTCCTCTAGGTTTGCGCAAAGGCTCGTGACGTAGTGATCGACGAACGCGGTTAGCATAGTCGTCGCCGTCTTGACGGTAGATACGGTCTCGTTCTGGTCGTCGTACAGGCAAAGGTTGGTGAACGTGCCGCCGACATCGAATCCAATCAAGGCCATTGCAGCGCTGATTTCGTCAACCCGCGGGCGATAACCACATTTTGAATCTCAACTGCGCCGTCGGTAAACTGGGCCATTTTGGCGGCCGCGAGATTGCGCGCCAGCGGACGGTCGCGCGATAAGCTCGTCGCCCCCATCGTCTGCATGCACTCACCTATCCGATTGAAGGCGGCGCGGGTTGTGAATTTCTTGGCGTGGGCGGCAGCTACGGTCGCATCTTGGCCCTCGTCGAGTAAGGCGGCAGCGGTATAAGTCAGCAGGCGCGCGGCTTCCAGAT